>JANNHC010000360.1:0-2685 GCA_031404215.1 Acidobacteriota bacterium | reverse complement strand
GCGTGAATTCGGTCGCGGATGGCGCGTTCCCCTTCCGGGCCTCAACACCTTTGACGCCAAGCCTGTCGCGGTGCGCGCGGCATCCGAGGGTGCCGCGCCGACATCGGGCGGCGCAGGAAGGCCCTGGTCCGCTCCCGCCTGGGATGATGCCGGCCCCGCCTCGCCCGAGCACCCGCCAAGGGTCGCCATCGAGCCACACAGCAATCCGATTGTGAGCGTTCGACTGAGCATGCGCCATTATCCACTGGTGCGTGCCGCAGGGGCTTCGCTGAAGCCCGGCAGGCCTCGCGACGATACCGAGGGGAGGCGCGGTCTGATCCCGGGCGTTGCCCCTGATCACGGATAATGCAATCAATGGATCTGCAACAACGTGCGGTTGAGCTGGCGAAGACCAACAGCTTCGGCGACGAGGCGCTCGACGTGAATCTCGAGATCACGCGCGGCGATCCGTCGAACCAGGGAGCCTGGACGCGACTGGCACGGTGCTATCTCGAACAGCGGCGTTTCGCCGATGCCTCGGGCGCGCTCGCGACGGTGCTGGATCTCAATCCGGCGAACACGATCGCGAAGAGCCTGCTCAGCGAAGTGACCCGGCGGCGCGCGATGGCGCTCCCTTCATCCGAGTCCTCCTCCGGATTCAGCGCGCACGAGTTCGACGCGCTCGGAAACCTGGCACCTGTGGAAGCCGCCCGCGCGCTCGGACCCAAGATCGAATCGCTCCTGATGCTGGTGAACGATCAGCGCACCGCAGCCCGGATCGTGCAGGCCCGCAATGCCGCCGGGCAGACGGGCTCGAAGCTGTTTCATCGCAACAGCTTCCACGAAGGGGGCAACGGCCATATCGACGCGTACCACCACGGCGGCCGCTGGGAACCGCAATTCAATATCGGTTGGCTCAGCACGAATCCATGGGGCGGCGACTGGATGCGCATCGGTCTCGGGTTCAACATGTCGGCCGGCGGGCGCGACGACCAGTCCGGCGATCGGGAACAGATGGTCCATCTCTTCGAGGTGTTTCAGCAGCAGCTCTCCTCGGCCTGGCAGCGGCAGCTCGCGGACTGGATGGTGACGTCCGGCGGGTTCATCCAGTACGGCAGCCGTGGTCCCGCGACGGACCTGCTTCCCCCGAAGGCCGTCGAGTGGCTCATCAACTGCCGGAACCCGGCTGGTCACGGATGGATTTTTGTCGGCCGCTGGCTGTCGCTCGCCAAACCGGCCGACGCGGCGATCCTCGGCGACATGCGTCTGCTCGTCGCGACGGTCGAGGAGACGTTCGCCGCATTGCTCCCGATCTGGGCGTCGATTTATTCCGACTGAATTCTCCAGGGGGCGGCCTCAGGGTAAGATGGCGTCGCCACGCCCCCATGACGCCGCTTCACGTTGTTTTCTTCGTCATCAGTTTTCACGTCCAGGAATCGCCGCGTCCCCGCCTCGACTGCCGGGAATGGCCTGAGTGCCGCCAGCTCGCGCTCGACGCCGCGGCCCGGCAGGACTACGAGACGTTTCACGATCTGGCCTGGCGCGCGGTCCAGACGGGGCCCAGAAACGACCCGGCGCTCATGTACCTGCTGGCCCGCGCGCAGAGCCTGAGTGGGCGGCCGGCGGACGCGCTCGTCATGTTGCAGCGGCTGGCGCGCATGGGTGCGCCGAACGACGCAGCCATCCACGAGGAGTTTCGTCGGGTCCGTGCGCTGCCGGCGTGGTCGGAGTTCGAAGTGGTCCTGGCGCCACCCGCCGACTCCGGCAGCGGTCGCGCGCTCAGGGCTGAACCGCGAGTCGAGGCGAAGGCTGGACCTGGCGTTGAGGCGATGCGCGCCGAATCACGAGCACCGGCCGGGCCCGTTCCGGCCGAGTCGCTGCGCTTCACGACGACACCCTTCACGCCCGCCGGCCTCGCGTACGATGCCGTGTCTCGGCGTTTCATCGTGGGCGATCGGCGCGCGCGCAAACTGTCGGTCGTCGACGAATTTTCACGGCATGTCGCAAATTTCGCGAGCGCACAGTCGACAGGCTTTGGTGAAATCGCGGCGCTCGAAATCGATCCGCGCCTCGGCAACCTGTGGGTCGTGAGCGCCGGCGACCCGCAGACCACGCTGCACAAGCTGCAGCTGGTGTCGGGACGTGCGCTTGAACGCTACGTCCCCGCCGCGCGGTTCGGCGGCGCGCGCTTTGCGGACGTGGCGACGACACCCGGCAGCACCGTTTTCGTTCTCGACAGTGCCGGTCACCGGCTGTTCCGTCTGCGCGCCAACACGCAGGAGCTCGAACTGGCCGCGACGCTTCCGGATCTGCACGCCACGAGCGTGGCCCCGGCCGCAAACGCGGTCGCGTACGTTGCGCACGACCGGGGGATCCTGCTCGTCGATCTGGCGTCGCGCGCGGCGACGCCGCTCACGTCAGCTACCGGCGTGGAGCTGGCCGGTATTGCGCGTGTCCGATGGCACAAGGGATCGCTCATCGCCGTTCAGCACACAGGCGTCGGGACGTATCGTGCAATCAGAGTCGCGCTCGATCGCACCGGCCGGAAGGCAACCGGACTCGAGGTCCTCGATCGAGAACTAGCCACGACTGATCCGACCGCCGCAGCTATTGCTGGAGGAGTGTTGTACTACCTGGCGTCAGGCGACGGATCCGAATTGATCGTCAGGAAAGTCACCCTGCACTGAGCATCGAAGCCTGCAGAAC
>JANNHC010000359.1:0-9827 GCA_031404215.1 Acidobacteriota bacterium | reverse complement strand
GCGCCCAGCGCCATGCGGATCCCGATCTCCCGCGTGCGCTGCGTGACCAGGTAGGAGACGACCCCGTAGATTCCTATCGCGGCGAGGCTCAACGCGAGCAGCGCAAAGCCGCCGAACAACAGCAGGTTGAAGCGCGGACGGGCGAGCGCACCGGAGATGATGTCGTCCATCGACCGCGTCCGCATCACCAGCAGCTGGGGATCGAACGCACGAAGGCGCTCGCGGATGGCGCCGACGATCGCAGCAGGAGGCAGCGCGGAGCGCACCGCGATCGACGGACGGAACACGTCGGGATGCTGGGCGTGCGGCACGAAGACTGCGGGCCGCGCGGCCTCGGCAACCTTGCGTCCGCGGACGTCAGCGACAACGCCGACGATCGTCCGGGACCATCCGAAGGTCTGGTCTTCAGACAGCACCAGCGTGCGCCCGACAGGGTCCTCGTTCGCGAAGTAACGCGACGCGAAGGCGCTGTTGATCAGGCCACGCCCGATCGTGGCACCTGTGGGTTGTTCAACTGCTCTTCGGTCAGGCGATCGGCATCCACGAAGTTCCGCCCGCGCACGAACGGAATGCCCAGCGACGCAAAATACCCGGCCGTGACGACGCTGAGGTCGGCTTTCCACTGATCCCGCGGGGACGCAGGCGGCTTCAAGCCTGAGGCCCCCGGCGCGTCCGCCCGCCACACGCTGCCGCTGAAGGGCTCTCCCGTCAGCGGCACATCGGTCATCAAGCCGGCGGCTTCGACCCCGGGTACGCTGCTGACAGCCGCTATTAGATCGTCGACGGCGCGCTGCACCTTGGACCACGGCCTGACACCAGACGTCGGCGCGAAACGGCCGACGGGCCACCGCGTCTCCACGCTCAAGACCCGCTGCGGCGCGAACCCAAGATCGATCCCCCGCAGCTTTACAAAGCTGCGACCGAGCAGCATGGCGGTCGTCAACAACAGGACGACCACGGTGACCTCGGCCGCGATGAGCAGACGCCTCACCCTGCCGCTGCCCCCGGCCACGGCGCGCGCCTGTGGCTTTACCGCGCCGGAACGGGCGGCCCGTGCCGCCTGCACCGCGGGGATGACACCGACCAGGAGTGCGCTGGCGAGACCGGCTCCAACCGCAAACAGCAACAGCGCCGCGTTCATGCCGGCCTCGTGCAGACGCGGCTCCGGAGGAGCCATGCGCACCAGGAGGCGAGTCATCCAGTGGCCGAACACCAGCCCGGTGGACGTCCCGAACGCCGACAACACCAGCGCTTCCGTGAAACACTGTCGCAGCAGGCGCGTCGTGCCGGCGCCGAGCGCCAGCCGCACTGACATCTCCTGCTGACGCGCGGTCGCTCGAGCGAGCAACAGATTCGCGACACTCGCGCAACCGATCAGCAGCACTCCGAGCACCGCGCCCAGCAGCACGAAGAGCGCGGTCTTGTTCAAGGGCACGAGAGCATCCGCAAGCGGTTCGAGATCCGCCGTCCATCCGGCATTGCTGCGCGGCTGTTCAGTTTCGAGCTGCGCGGAAATAGCCGCCAGCTCCGTTCGCGCGGCGGCAAGCGTCGCGCCAGCCGCGAGCCGCGCGATCGGGCGGTAGTTGCGCATCTGACGGCGAGTCGCGCCGATCGGACCGCGCGCATCGCCCGACAGGTTGGTCCACGCGTCGGCCTTCTCGGGAAACGCAAATCCACGCGGCATGACGCCGACAATCTGCAGGGGAAAACGCCCCTCGACCCACACGGCCTGCCCCAGGACGCTCGAACTGCCACCGAACTTTCGCTGCCAGAGACCGAAGCTGAGTATCGCTTCACCGGGGTCTGGCGCCGGGTCGTCGCCGTTCGCGGGTCTGAACGCGCGGCCCAGCACAGGAGCCACTCGGAGCGCATCGAACAAGGAGGAGGTGACCGCAGACGATCTGACGATTTCGTTCCGGTCCCCGAACGACCACAACGCTTCGCCCTGAAAGTACACGGCAAAGTGCTCGAGGGTGTGACTCCGCGCCCGCCAGTCGACGAATGTTCCGGGTGACACATCGCCGCGCTCGACGCCCTGCGCGGCATTGCGCTCGTACAGCCGTACCAGCCGATCCGGCTCGGCGTACGGCAGGGGCTTCAGGAGGACGGCATGGATGACCGAGAACACCGCCGTGTTGGCGCCGATACCCAGCGCCAGCGCGAGGATTGCGCTCGCCGCGAACCCGGGCGACCGCCGCAGCGTGCGGAGCGCATAACGCAGATCGTTCAGCATCGGCCCCTTCCTTCCGCCTGAAGGCGGAAACTACAAGATCTAATCAAAGATCCGTGTGTTCCGTGCGTTCCGTGGCTAACCCAGATCCGTGTGAACCGTGCAATCCGTGGCTCAGGAGATCCGTGGCCTCCGTGGCTACGAGGCAGTCTCGCCCGGCTTCAGGACCAAGACGTCGACGCCCAGCGGTTCGACCAGCTTTTTCAGATCGTCGGGCGAACCCGTCAGCGCGGGGAACGTCCCGTAGTGCATCGGGACGACCTGGCGCACGCCGAGCATCTCACACGCCTTCGCGGCCGCCGCAGGATCCATCGTGTAGTGATCCCCGATCGGCAGAAACGCGATCTCAGGGGCGTACAGCTCGCGAATGAGTCGCATGTCGCCGAAAAGCGCGGTGTCGCCGGCGAAATAGGTCGTGCGGTTGTCCTCCCGCCGTACCACGAATCCGGTCGCCAGCCCGACGTAGTGCACCTTGCCGTCCTCCTCGATGCTGCTGGTGTGCACGGCGGAGGTCATCGAGATCGGTGAGTTCCAGCGATTCTCGGTCTCCTGATATAAACGATGATCGTGGGGTATCGCGCAGGGCGGCTGGTTGTCGGCGCGTGTCTGGTCGCGGGATGCTCGGGTGAATCGCGTCCTTCGACGACTCCGCCTGTTGTCACACAGCCTGCCGCTCAGCCTTCGCCGATCCGGGTGTTGATGTTGACGGCGACGCGCGGGTTCCGTCACGATTCGATCTCCGTGGCCCGCGAGGTCATGACGGAGATGGCGGCCTCGAGCGGGGAGTTCACGGTCGCTGCCACGGAGGACGTCTCGACCATCACGGCCTCGGCGCTTGCCGGCTACGACGTGCTGTTCTTCGCGTTGACGACGGGGGAGCTGCCGTTTGACTCGGAACAAAAGGCCGCCATTCTGAGCTTCGTGTCAGGTGGGAAGGGACTGGTGGGCGTCCACAGCGCGTCCGACACGTTGTACGAGTGGCCGGAGTATGGCCGGCTGATCGGTGCGTATTTCAAGGAGCATCCGTGGACGCAGTCGGCCACGGTGCTCGTCGAGGACGCGACCCACCCCTCGACGGCCGGCCTTGGGGAGCGCTTTACCCTGACCGAGGAGTTCTACACCTTTCGCGAGAATCCCCGGCCGCGCGTCCAGGTCCTGCTTCGTCTCGACCCCTCGTCTGTGGGGACGTCAGGGGATTTTCCGCTCGCATGGACGCAGACCTATGGCGGAGGGCGGACCTTTTACAACGCGCTCGGCCATTTCGCCGAAACGTGGCGCGATCCGCGGTTTCAGCGCCAGCTGGCGGGTGCGATCCGGTGGACGGCCCCGCGGTGACCGATTGCGTTCATGGCGGGCGGCCGGGGCTGGAAGCTGGGAGCCGGGAGTTGGGGGCTGGGCAACTAAGCCCTTCACTATGTAAGATTTGCGCTTGACTCGTCGCGCGTTCGGTCTTACAGTTCTTGTATCCCAGCAAGTCGTCCCTGAAGTCCAAGCGAAAAAGGCCAGCTCCCATGTGGAGCGCGGCAAAGCTGTAAGCTCCGCGACGGCGGGGTGATTTAGCTGCCGAACTTGGAGCACGCATGTCCACACGTCGCGTCCTTCCCACGGTTATCGTGCTCGCGTTTGCGTTCACGTTCTTCGGCCTCGGCAATTACCTCGCCGCCAGGCAGAGCGCGACGAGCGACGGGCACATCGCGGCCCTTCGCGCAGAAATAGAACTGCTGCGTCAGCGGGACGGTCAAGTCACCACCGGCACCTCGGGCCGTCTCCCGGGCGCGCCGGCCTCGCGCATGGACGACGACAGCCGCGCCGCGATTGTGGCGGACGTCAAGCGGGAGTTGTCGGTGGAAATGGGCTTGTTGCCGCTGACCCTCTTGAGGGATCGACGCAACAGCTTCGTCGAGCTCAACTCGTACGACGACCGCGGCACCAGCAACTACGGCACGGCCGGGTACCTCGGCAACGGCTACTTCATCACGGTCAAGCACGCGGTGATCGCGCTCGGGCAGGACGGCCTGTCGGAGCCGCGGCGGGTAGAGTCCATCAAGCTGAACTACAAAGGGCGTTTTATCAGTGCGCACCTGGTCGATGCCGGAGATGCACGCGCCGAAGTCGATCCGGGCGACTGGGCGATTATCCGTGTCAAGGAACCGGTCGATCTCCCCGCGCTCAAGGTGAATCTCCAGTACGCGTTCGATTTCGCGGATCCGATCTTCCGGCTCGGGAACGATTATTCAAAAGGCATCATCCTCGGGACGGGCTATGTCGGTCAGAAAACCTCGAACAATCTCGTCACGTGCCTGACCGACGGCCATCCCGGCGTGTCGGGCGGTGGCGTCCTGAATCGGGACGGGGATCTCGTCGGGATTCCGATCGGACGGATGCAGGGTGATTATCGGTTCTCGTTCATCCTGCCGCTCCGGGCCGAGATGCTCAGGAAAGTGAAATAGTCCGCACGCCTCAGCGTTCGGCGCCGGTGTCGGGCGCCTCCCGCTTCCGGCGGAGATCATCGAGCTTCCGTTTGATTTCGGATTCGAGGCCACGTTCCGTCGGCTCGTAGAAGCGGCGGCCCGCATGCGCCGGTGGCAGACAGACCATGTCCGCCGCCACGCCTTCCGCTTCGTCGTGCGCGTACCGGTAGCCCTTCCCGTACTCTAATTCCTTCATCAGTTTCGTGGGGGCGTTGCGCAAATGCAGCGGCACCGGCTCGGCGACCTCCTTCGCGGCCGCCTCCGCCGCGTCCATGTAGGCGCGATAGACCGCATTGCTCTTGGCCGCGACCGCCAGGTAGATCGCCGCCTGCGCGAGCGCGGTGTTGCCTTCGGGCATGCCGAGAAAGTGCACCGCGTCCTTCGCGGCCATCGCAATCGAGAGCGCGCGCGGATCGGCGTTCCCGATGTCCTCCGAGGCGAAGCGCACCAGCCGCCGGGCGATGTAGAGCGGATCTTCGCCCGCCTCGACCATCCGCGCCAGCCAGTACACCGTCGCGTCGGGATCGCTGTTGCGCATCGACTTGTGCAGCGCCGAGATCAGGTTGTAGTGTTCCTCGCCGCTCTTGTCGTAGAGGAGCGCCCGGTTCTGCGCGAGGTCGGAGACGAGCGCCACGTCGATGCGCTGGCCGGCTCCGGCGGTCCCGGCCGCTGTCTCGAGCATGTTCAGCGCGATCCGGGCATCGCCGTTCGCGTACCGCGCGAGCCCTCCAAGGGCATCGTCGTCCGCCTGTATCTCGAGGGCGCCAAGCCCTCGCTCGCGATCGTCCAGTGCGCGGCGCATGATCGTGACGATCTGCGGCGGTCCGAGCGCCTTGAGCACGTACACCTTCGACCGCGACAGCAGCGCCGAGTTCACCTCGAACGAAGGATTCTCGGTCGTGGCCCCGATGAGGACGATGTCCCCGGACTCGACGCGGGGGAGGAACGCGTCCTGCTGGGATTTGTTGAATCGGTGGATCTCGTCGATGAAGAGGATCGTCCGCCGGCCCAGCCGCCGCCTGGCTTCCTCCGCTTCAGCCATGACGGTGCGGATCTCCTTGATTCCCGAGAGGACCGCGCTGAACGAGATGAAGTGGGCGTGCGTGCAGTTGGCGATGAGGCGGGCCAGCGTCGTTTTCCCGGTGCCCGGCGGGCCCCACAGGATGATGGATTGGAGGCGATCCTGATCGATCGCGCGCCGCAGCGGCCGGCCCGCGCCGATGAGCGCGTCCTGTCCGACGAATTCGTCGAGCGTTCGCGGACGCATCCGTTCAGCGAGCGGCGCCGGCGCGCTGGAGGCTGGCGGAGGCGGCGGGTCGTCGTCAAACAAGGACATCGATCGTTATGGCCTCGTGCCGCGGCCTCTCCCACGCTGACGACCGGCCTCGTAGACAATCAGAGCGGCGGCGATCGCGACGTTGAGGGATTCCACGGGTGGTTGCATCGGAATGGTGATGCGCGCGTCGGCGGCGTCGAGGAAATCGGCCGGCAAGCCCGCACCCTCGGCGCCCAGCAGGATAGCGGCCGGTCCCACCAGATCGCAGTGTGGCAACAAGGTGCCGTCGCGGGCCGTCGTGGCAAAGATACGAAGTCCGTGCGCGCGCGCCTGGGCGACCGCCTCGCGCAGCGACTGCCTCACGGCGACGGGCAGCCGCAACGTGCTGCCCATCGCGCCGCGCAGCGCCTTCCATCCGAACGGATCCGCGGTGCGCTCGCTGCAGACGAGCCCTGTCGCGCCGCAGCCCTCGGCCGCGCGTACGATCGCCCCGACGTTCCCCGGGTCCTGCACGTCGTTCAGCATCACGACAAGTGGAGGCGAGCGAGCGAACACGTCGTCCAGCCGGATATCTGGACGGCGCGCGATACCGAGGACGCCGGACGGTGTCTGGACGGGGCTCATCGCGTCCATGACCGTGTCCGTGACGAGGACGACCTTCGTCCCCGCGGCCTGCATGCGTTCGGCCAGTCCTTCGTGGCCGCGCCGTTCGGCGACCGCCGCCACGTCGATGACCACGCGGGCGCCGAGCGCTTCTTCGATCAGGTGCCCGCCCTCGAGCAGCATCACGTCGTCCACGATGCCGTGGGCGACGTCTCGGAAGTGTTTGACCAGTGGATTCTGGCGGCTCGTGATGCGCTCCATGACGTCCGCTCGATTATTGCTGATTTTTGCCCGCCGATTTGGCGGTTCAGGCTCCGCCATCAACAATCAGCAATCAGAAAGCGTCAATTTTTCTGCTACCATGCCCCGGATGAAGGCTCGACTCATCAAGAAGTTCGAAGACGAGATCCACGCGCTCGACAAGGAACTGAAGACGGAGTTGCCGAAGGAGATCAAACGCGCCCGCGAGCTCGGCGACCTGCGCGAGAACGCCGAATACCAAGCCGCGAAAGAACGGCAGCGGCTCGTTGAATCGCGTATCAGCATGCTCCAGAAGCGTGTGAGCGAGATCTCGCTCATGAACCTCGACAAGATTCCGCACGATAAAGTGGGTTTCGGATCGACCGTGCACCTCAAGGACCCGAACGGCCAGACGGTCGTCTACCAGCTCGTCATGCCGGAGGATGCGGATGTGGAGCAGGGGTTGATTTCCACCGCGTCGCCGATCGGCCGGGGCCTCCTCGGCAAGGAGGAGGGAGACGAGGTGTCCATCATCACGCCGAATGGCGGCCGCCGGTTCGAGCTCGTGAAGGTCGTGACTGTCCACGACGAAGCCTGATGGTGCTCTGCATTTTGTGATTACCCCTGACGCGCCGGATCGGCAGTATTCGACGCGGCTCCGCACGGCCATCGTGCTGACCGGTTCCGGAACCGCGGGCGCGTACCACGCCGGCGTGCTGCGCGCCCTGCACGAGGCCGGCGTCAAGATCGACCTCGCCGCCGGGCGCGGCGTCGGCGCCATCGGGGCTTTCTTCGCGGCCGTGGATGGCGGCGCCAGGCTCTGGGAACCAAACGGTCTCTGGCGGTCCCCGTCTGCTGCGCGGTTCTATCACTGGCGGCTTCCTCTTCGGGTTGCCGGCTGGGCGCTCGCCACAGCGGCGGCGGTCTTCGCGGTGCCGCTCGCGCTTCTCGGCCTCGCGGTGCTGGTCGGTGTCGCCGCGCTGCTGCTGACGCTCGTCGGGCTCGATGCAGGGGCCGGGACGCTGCGGGCAACATTCAGCGGCTGGCTGGACGCGCTCTTCGCCCCTGAAGCCCTCCCGACCTCTATTCCGCGGCTCGTGCTCTTCGTGCTCCTGGTCGGCGTGGCGGCGCTTGCGGCCGGCGTAACGGTCTCGGCCGTGCGCGCCCGGACGCGCCGCCGCACGCGACACACCCTGATGTGGCGCCTGCTCGGCTCTCCCCTGACCTCGTCGGGAATCGTGGCGCGATCGCTCGCGGAGTTATGGAACCTGATTCGCGGAGCGGCGCCCATCGCGGCGCCCAGGGCCAACGAGCTGGCGCGCCGCTATGTCGAGTTGCTGTCCGATAACCTGGGCCAGCCCGGCTTCCGGGAATTGCTCGTCGCCGTGCACGACATGGACGCGCATCGAGATGTTGTCTTCGCGCTGCTCGCGCAGACGCACCGGGCGCGCTTCTTTGGCCGGCCTGGCGCGACGGAAAGCGCAGGCCGCTACCTCGAAACGTTCGATCTCGCCGGCGTCTCGCGCGATCACGCGTTCGACGCGCTGGCGGCGGCGCTGGCGCTGCCGGTGGCGACAGAGCCCCACCTGGCCACGTTCTCGGCGGAAGGGCCATGGCGCGGTGAAACCCACCGGCTGTGTGATCGACCTGGCGTGCTCGCGCGCCTGCTCGCGGAAGTGGCGGCCGCCGGCGCCGAACAAGTGATCCTCGTGAGCGCGTCCTCCCCGGCCGCGCGCGCGCACGAGTTGAGCACGGGACGCGCCGATCTCCGCGGGCGCGCCGGCGAGCACCTCGGCTCCTTCGAGGCCGCCGGCCTTCAGGACGTGCTGGAACACTTCGACGGCCGCTTCGCCGGCTTGTTCGTTATCCGCCCGCTTCACAATCCTCTCGGGCCCCTGGACTTCGTCGGCGTCTACGACGAACGCTCCGACCGGGTGCAGCCGATGTCGGAACTCGTCGATCGCGGGTACGAAGATGCGTACCGCCAGTTCATCGAGCCGGTGGTGGGCGCCGGCGGCGAGCGCATTGAAGCCCAACCGGCGAATGGAGAGAGCGGAAGAAGAGTGGAGATGTAGGGGCCAGGAGTGCCAGGGGTGCCAGGAGTGCCGAGAGGTAGGAGATGAAACCAGCGACTGCGTTGATACATCACCGTGACGGTGTCAGCCACAATGTGGAACCGCTGACGACGCCGATTTACGAGACGACCACCTTTCTCTTCGAGAACGCGGCGGAAGTCCGCGCGTATAACGAGGGGAAGTCGTCGAAGTATCTCTATTCGCGCTACGCGAACCCGACGGTCACGCCGGTCGAAGAGACGATCGCGGCGCTCGAAGGAACGGACGCGGCGCTGGTGCTGTCGAGCGGCCAGGCGGCGACGACGACGGCGCTGATGGCGCTGACCGCGGCGGGGGACGAAATCGTGTGCAGCGCCGCGATCTACGGCGGGACACTGCACCTGCTGACGGACCTGTTGACGAAGTTCGGCATCACGCCGCGGTTCGTGTCGCTCGAAGAGCTTGCGCAACCGGACACGATCTTTTCCGACGCGACGAAACTGGTCTGGTTCGAGTCGCCGATCAATCCGACGCTGCGCTGCGTCGATATCGCCGCGGTGGCGGCGGCATGCCGGGCCCGGGGCGTGATCTCCGTGATCGATAACACCTTTGCGAGCCCGATCAATCAGCAGCCGATCGCGCTCGGCGTTGACCTGGTCATGCACAGCGCCACCAAGTACCTCAACGGCCACAGCGATGTGACGGCCGGCGCGCTCGCGGGTCCGGCCCGATTGATGGATCCGATTCTCGACGCACGCAAGAAGCTCGGCACCATTCTGGATCCGTACGCGGCATACGCATTGGGACGCGGCTTGAAGACGCTGTCGGTGCGCATGGAACGCCACAATGCGAATGCGATGGCCGTCGCCCGCTGGCTGTCAACGGATCGACGGATCACCGCGGTGTATTACCCGGGACTCGAAACGCACCCGGACCACGCGATTGCCACCCGG
>JANNHC010000358.1:0-4290 GCA_031404215.1 Acidobacteriota bacterium | reverse complement strand
CACGACGGTGGCGTGAATCAACATGTTGTCGTAGATGAACTCGGCCGGGCGGCTCGAATTGGCGAAGATCCCTCCGACCGTGCCTGCCACGAGATAGACATAGGCGGGCCGGTTCGCCCTGAACCAGTAGTTGACCGCTGCCTGGTCGCGCAGGTCCAGCTGCTCGCGCGTGGCTGTGAGCAGGCGCGTGGCGCCTTGATGCTGAAGCGCACGGACCAGGGCGGATCCGACCAGGCCGCGATGTCCTGCGACAAAAACCGGTGCGTCCAGTTCCATTCGACTACCGTTCAACCTCGTTGATGTCTCCACTTGGTGGACCAGCGTCAGAGGAGATCAGGCGCGTAGACGACGGTACCACCGAAAGTCCCCGCCCTCAAATGGCGCCGTCATCTGACCCCCACTTTCTTTGCAAAGTTGCCGGCGGCATTAGGCTCGCTCTCGATGGACACGAGCGTTCCGGCCGAGTAAGTCAGGCGGCGGTCAGGCCGGCCGTCGCCGTCCTCGTCGAATGCCGCGGTCATGACGACACCCCCTTCGTAGGTTTCCCACTTGTCCACGACGCCGTCGCGATTCGTATCCTCCTCCGCGGCACGCATGCCCTCCGGACCGTGGTGCTCCCACCGATCGATCTTCTGGTCGTCGGCCGCAGACGAGATTTCGATGCGCTGAATCCGGCTGTCCGCGTCGGCGAACGCCCACGCGTCCGCCTTCCCATCGCCTTTTCTGGAGAACCCGACCTTCACGAGCTTCGACTGCTCATCGTAATATTCCCACCGGTCTAGCCTGCCGTCTTCGTTGCGATCGACGCGGGTCCGGATGGGCCGCTGGCCGTTCATTTCGGTCCACGTATCGATTTTTCCGTTGTGGTTGGAATCGTAGGCGAGCTCGGTGAGCCGACCGGATGTCTTGTCGTAGAGCGGGGTTATCCCCGCCTCCGCGGGTGCCTTTCGAGGGCCGGAGCAGCTCGTGGACAGCACGATGACGACAGCGCACCACGAGATCGGTGTGCCTAGGAGCGAGCGCGTCTGGGAGAGCGCGGACATGTCCGCCGATCCTAGCGGATGCCGCGGCTCACGGCTAATCAGACGTGCGCCAGGGCTCGCCGCAGCCCGGATCCGCGGGGACGGTTCACTCGTTTACGAACGCTGCCCGGGACCCGGCTCCGTCGGCTGGGCCTGGGGCCCTCCAATCCCCTGGCCGACCGCAAGGACAGCCAGCTGCACCCGGTTGGGCACCCCGAGCCTGCGGTAGATCCGGGAGAGGTGATTCTTGACGGTCTGAAGCCGAAGACCCAGGCGTCTGGCAATGTCCTGGTTCGAACAACCATCCACGATGAATCGGACGATCTGTTGTTCGCGATGGGAAAATCGCACCAGGCGGGCGGCGGGGAGCGGTTCGCGGCTCGACATCTGGATCGTGTCAGAGGTCACAACTTCACCGGCAGGGGTGGTGGCCATCATACGGATAACAACGACGACGCGCGCGGAAGCGTACAGGCGCCTACGACGGGTCGAAGCCGGTCCGAAGCGCCAGGACGGCCAGCTGCAGCCGTGTCGCGACTCCTAGCTTGCTGTAGAGCGTGGACAGCAGGTTCTTGACGGTCTGGAGCTGAATCCCGAGATGGGTGGCGATCTGGGCATTGGACAGGCCGCGCAGGACGAGCTGTACGACCTCGATCTCACGTGTTGTCAGATAGATCCGGGGCATCGGCTCCGGCGATGGGCGGTGGCTCGCCGCCGGGGTGGTCGGAAAAGGATTGGTTTCCATACCAGAGATAACGTCGGCCAGCCCCAAAGCGCACACACGCCTGGCGGGGGGCGGAGCCTACGTCCTGGCGACTTCGTCGTAGAGGTAGGCAGAGGCGATGATGCCGCCGTGGAAGTTGCCCAGATCCAATTTTTCGTTCGGGGCGTGCGCATTTTCGTCGGGCAGGCCGACACCGAACAGTACTGACGGCAGACCCAGAATCTCCTGGAAGGTCGCCACCACCGGAATGGATCCCCCCTCCCGGTTAAAGACCGGCGTCTGGCCGAAGCCTTTCTCGATGGCGCGTCCCGCTGCCTGGACGAACGGATTCTTGAATTCCGTCATCCACGGTTTGCCGCCGTGCATGCGCGTAACCTTCACCTCGACGGTCTTCGGCGCGACCTTCTTCACGTAGTCTTCAAACAACTTTGCGATCGTGTCCGGATCCTGGTTCGGCACGAGGCGCATGCTGACCTTTGCCATCGCGACGGCCGGAATGACGGTCTTGGCGCCCTCGCCCGTGAAGCCCCCCAGCATTCCGTTCACCTCGAACGTCGGCCGGGCCCACACGCGCTCGAGGGTTGAGTATCCGCTTTCGCCGAACAGCTTCGGCGCCCCGAGATCCTTCGCGTAACGGCGCTCGTTGAACGGCAGCCGCTTCCACTGCGCACGCTCCTCTTCGGCCAACTCCCGCACGTCGTCATAGAAGCCCGGAATCTTGATGCGGCCGCTGCGATCCTTCATCTGCGCCAGCATCTGGGCGAGCACCATGTTCGGGTTCGCCACCGCCCCACCGAACGAGCCGGAGTGCAGATCGCTTTTCGTGCCCCGCAGATCGATCTGAAAATACACGAGGCCTCGAAGGCCGTAACAGATCGACGGAATGCCGCGGTCGAACATGGGTGAATCGGAAATGACGACCACGTCGGCCGAGAGATCGTCTTTGTGCGACTTCACGAAGTTGTCGAGATTCGCCGAGCCGATTTCCTCTTCCCCCTCGAGAATGATTTTCATGTTCACGGGCAGGCGGCCGTTCTGCTTCAGGTGGGCCTCGATGGCCTTGAAATGCATGAACACCTGTCCCTTGTCGTCGGCGGAGCCTCGGGCGTAAATCTCCCCGTCGCGCACCGTCGCCTCGAACGGCGGCGACTCCCACAGCTCGACCGGATCCACGGGCTGCACGTCGTAGTGCCCATAGAACAAGATGGTCGGCGCCCCCGGCGCCCCGAGCCAGTCTCCGTACACGACGGGGAACCCCGGCGTGTCGATCAGCTTCACGTTCTGAAGGCCGATGCGTCCCATTTCACCGGCCGTCCACTCCGCGCAGCGTTTCACGTCAGCCGCGTGCTGCGGGAGGGCGCTGATGCTGGGAATCGCGAGGTAGGTTTTCAGCTCCTCGACGTAACGGTCGCGGTTGGTATTGATGAAGTCGATGACGTTGTTCATGGCGTCTCAGATTGTACTCCGGCGGCTTTCATTCGAAGGGTCTGCAGCGAGACCGCTTCGTGGCGGCTGACCCGCCCTGCCGGGCGCAGGCCACTAGTTCCGTTTCGGGAGTTCGATTGGCAGGTCCTCGCGGTCGCCCCATTCCTTCCACGACCCGATGTACATGCGGACCCGCGGGTAGCCGAGAAGCCGAAGCGCCAGGTACGAATGCGCCGCACGGTATCCGCCCTGGCAATAGGTGATGACCTCCCGGTCGGGCGTCACGCCGGCATCCTCGTACATCTGCGTCAGCTCTGCGGCCGGCTTGAAGTCGCCGGACGGCGTGAGGTTGCGCGTCCACTCGATGTGCACCGCGCCGGGCACGGCCCCACCGCGCCTGGCACGAACGAGGGCGCCGGCGTACTCTTCGTCGCTGCGCGTGTCGAGGATCACCGTGTCCGCACGACCGACGGCGTTCCTCACCTCCTGCCACGTGGCCAGCGTCCGCTCCTCGCGCGTGCCCGTCCAGTCGCTCTTCGGCGGGGGCGCGGCATCGCGTGTGACCGGCAGGCCGCCCGCGATCCATGCATTGAATCCGCCGTCGAGAACCCGCACCGAGGGATGGCCGAAGTGCTCGAGAAACCAGAACGCACGGGCGGCGCGCACGCCGGATTGCTCGTCGTACACCACGATTGGCGTCGCAGCATCGACGCCGTGCACCGCCAGCACGTGCTCGATCATCCAGAGAAACGCCTTCAACGGGGCAGGATCGGTATCGATAAGGCTCACGCCCCACAGGTCGATGTGAAGGGCGCCCGGGATATGTCCGGCCGCGTACGCCTCAGGGGGGCGCAGATCGAGCAGGAGCGGCCTCGTGCCGCCGTCGAGCGCCGGCGCGAGTTCGGGCGGACTCACCAGGAGGTGTGCGTTCGCGTAGCCCTTCATCGCTGTAGATGGTAATACGTCTTGCGGCTCGTGGTTCACGGTTCGCGGTTCGCGAGCAGGCCTGGAGCCCTCCCTTCACAACGGGAGGTGAGGAGAGCGGGCCTGTTGACTTCACTGTCTTTGTATCGCAAAGTAGTGACTGACGATGGACCTTTCACGGGCCTTGGGGCAGCT
>JANNHC010000357.1:0-4684 GCA_031404215.1 Acidobacteriota bacterium | reverse complement strand
GCGCCGCCCGCCCAGCCCTCCGTAGTGCCCCATGCGGAAGACATCCATCGTGTACGTCGGCTCGGATGTGTTTACGAACAGTCTGATCTGGCCGCCGCGATTCACCGACGTGAGTGACGCATATCCTTCGATGACACCGGTGCTGTACCCGGGCTTGGTCAGCGTCCACTCAGACGTGCCCGGCTTGGCGTTTTCGATCTGGATGTAATTGGCGGCGGCTTCGGCAGGTGACGCTGTTGCAGCCGAGATGCAGCACAGCAGAACGGCAACGAGTGGGGCGTATGTTGTCATGGATCAGCCCGACGACATGCTCGGAATGCGTGAGACCTGTGACGATTGGACAACGTTGTCTGAGATTGTGCCAATAAAAGCACGGGCCGCCATCCCAGTCAACGTGGTGGCCCTTGATCAGCCGTGCCGCGCGCGGTACAACTACCCTGCCCGCATGTCCCGAATCAGCCTCACTCTCCTTCTCGCCATTGCCGCCCACGGCCTCGTCGCGTCGAGCATGTCGAGCTACGTCCATTACAAGCTGCTCGCAGATCCGAGCTACACGAGCTTCTGCGACGTGAATCCGGCGGTGAGCTGCACGCAGGCGTACTTGAGCCGGTATGGCAGCGTGTTTGGGGTGCCGGTTGCGCTCGGCGGGGTGCTATTCTTCGTCCTCGTGCTGCTGATGGCCGGCCTGGGCGGACGAGCGACGTCCGCCGTCCGGGAGTCGGCCGCCGCGTATATTTTCGCGCTCTCCACGATGGGCCTGATCGTTGTGTTGTACCTCGGATGGGCGTCGTATTTTCAGCTGCGCACGTTCTGTCTGCTCTGCGCGACCACCTACGTGGCCGTGATTGCCATCTTCGTCATTTCCAGTGGAGCTTCGAGCATACCCATGACTACACTGCCGCGCCGCGCGTCTCGTGATCTGCGCACGCTCCTCAAGAGTCCGGTCGCCCTGGTCATCGTGCTGCTGCTCGTCGTGGGCGCGGTCGCGGCCATTGGATTGTTCCCACGCGAAAGCGCGATATCCACCCAGCAGGCCTCGTATCCGCCGGTAACCGATCAGCAGCGTGTCGACCTGGAGAAGTGGTGGGCCGTGCAGCCGAGAGTCGATCTGCCGATTCCGAACGACGGCGCGAAAGTGCTAATCGTGAAATTCAGCGACTACATGTGCCCGGCGTGCCGGGAGACGTACGAGTGGTACAAGCCGGTGCTCGGCAAGTATCTCTCCGGCGGCCAGGTTCGCTACCTCGTCAAGCACTACCCGCTCGAAGCGGAGTGCAACCCGAGCGCGCCGAGCAATCACTACGCGTCGTGCGAAGCCGCGGCTGCCGTGATCATGGCGCGCGACAAGGGCACGGCGCAGACACTCGAGCAGTGGATTTTCACGAACCAGCCGTCACTGACCCCGGATACGGTGAAAAAGGCAGCCAGAGACGTCGGCGGCATCCAGGACTTCGACGCGCAATACTCGAAGGCGCTGCAGGAGGTCAAGGCCGACGCCGCCGTCGGTGCGAAGCTCGAGGTGAGCTCAACCCCGACGTTTTACATCAACGGCCGCAAGCTGCCCGGACAGCCGCTCACGGCGCCGCAGTACTTCGACTACCTGATCGAGCTTGCGCTGAGAGACGCAAAGTAAGCGTGACCCGAGGCTCCGGTTTCCAATCGCCAGCCGTGAGCTGCCTCACGGTGAGCCGCGGGGGCTGGCGCCGTGTGATCTTCCTGTAACGTTTGTGTAAATTTCGGGTAAACTCAGCCACGAAATGCGGCTTTGTTGGCCACGCTCAGGTGAAGTCCTACATCGCCATGGAGGCTGAACATGCAACCGAAGCGGTCCTCTCTGAATCGACGTCAGTTCGTGGCACGTTCCGCGATGGCAGCCGGAGCCGGTGCCCTTGGCGGCGGCCTCTTTGATGCGCTTGTTGCACGCTCAGCCTATGCGGGCGACCCGAGCGGTCACGGCGCTCAAGACGACCCGCGGGGGCACGGCCGTGCGGCCGGCTATGGTCCGCTCCATGTCGCTGGCGACGATCTGGCGTTGCCCGAAGGCTTCCATTACCGAGTCGTTTGTAATGAAGGGGACCCGATGGACGACGGATTCCCGACCCCGAAGGCCATGGACGGCATGGCGACGTTTCCGCTGTTGAATGGGAACGTGCTGCTGGTCCGCAACCACGAGGACAGCCAGGCACCTAATACCCTGCGCCCGCGACCGAACGGCAGTACCTCGACGAGTGCCGGAATCCTGAGCCACCGGCTCGGAACGCACTATGGTCCCCGAGCCTTCGCCTTCGATTCATATGCCGTCGGTGGCACGACCACGCTCGAGGTGGAGCCTCACGGCAAGCGTCGACTCGTGCGGGACCACTGGAGTCTCGTCGGAACGCTGCGCAATTGTGCGGGCGGAACGACCCCGTGGGGCAGTTGGCTGACCTGCGAGGAGACACTCGAGAGCAGCTCCGCGACCGGGTTCGCGCAGAATCACGGATACATCTTTGAGGTGCCGATCGATACCGATCCAGGAATGCCGACACAGCCCGTCGCGCTGAAACACCTCGGGCGCTTCGCCCACGAGGCCATCGCGGTGGATCCGGCGACGGGCATCGTGTTCGAGACCGAAGACCAGGGCGACGGCTCGGGCTTTTTCCGTTTTGTGCCGTCGGCCAAGCCGACCCGACCGGGTGACCTCGCCGTCACGAGCGGCGCGTTGCAGATGCTCAAGGTCGTCGGCGCGCCGGCGTACGAAACCGCGATCAACCAGACGGTCGGGGTCGCACTACCGGTCGAGTGGGTCACGATCACAAACCCCGATCCCACCCCGGTCAGCGTCGGAGGGCTGTCCGCGGTGTTCCTGGAGGGGCTCGCCGCTGGAGGAGCACGATTCAGGCGGCTCGAGGGATGCTGGTATGGGAACCGCCGGATCTTTTTTATCTCAACCAACGGGGGCAACATGGGCTTCGGCCAGGTGTGGGAATACGATCTCGCGCGTGAAACCCTCACACTGCTGGTGGAGTCGCCGAACCACGACGTATTCGACGGCCCCGATAATGTCTGTATCACCCCGAGTGGCGGCCTGGTCTTATGCGAGGATGCGGCTGGCGCGCAGTTCCTGCGCGGGGTCTCTCGGTCCGGAGAAGTTTTCGCTCTCGCACGGAACCTCCGCAACACCCTGGAGTTCGCCGGTGCCTGCTTCAGTCCGGATGGAATGACGCTCTTCGTGAATCTCTACGGCCGGCCTACCGAGAGGACGACGCTGCCGTATCGGAGCCCGGTGCAGATTCCCGTAGGTCCGGAACGGTTCGAACGGGCCGCCACCGTCGCTATCTGGGGACCGTGGCGCTCGGGTCCACTCTAGGACCGCCTCGCTCTATGGAAGCAGACAGAGGAACCTCACTTTTTCGCTAGCGTGTCTGCAGCAGCCTGCTGGAACACCCGACGGACGTCGCTGGCGTCGCTGTTCGGGAAGTTCGAGCGCTGCACCATCAGGACGTACGCCACGCCCTTGACGGGATCGATCCACGCCTGCGTACCCCACGCGCCGCCGTGTCCGTAGGTGCCTGGCGAGAGCATCGCGGCCACGCCGTCGTGCGGCGTGCGCAGGATGGACGTGGCGATGCCCCAGCCGTAATTCGCGCCCCGGTTGCCGTAGGTGTCGTTTTGGAAGAAGCCGGTCGGCAGGTCGCCGGTCTGCGGCGTGGCGAGGAACGTCATCGCGGCGGCACTGAGGTAGCGGCGGCCGTCGAGCGTCCCGCCGTTGAGCAGCATCTGGCAGAATCGCGCGTAGTCGGGCGCGGTCGAATAGAGTCCGCCGTTGCCCTGCGGCGGCCGGTCGCGCGGGCCGAACTCGGGGCGCGGCGGCACAGATTCGAGCGCTCCGGTGTCTTTGTTCTTCGCGTATGCGGTGACAAGTTGGGCGCGTTGCTCGTCGGACAGGTAGAACGTCGTGTGCTTCATCCCCAGGGGATCGAAGAGCCGCTTCTGGAGAAACGCGTCGAAGGTCACGCCGCTCACGACCTCAACGATTCGCGCGGCGGCATTGATGCCGCTCTGCGTGTATTTCCATTTTTCGCCAGGCTCGTATTGCATCGGCGCGGCGAGCCAGAGCGGGACCAGATCGGCGAGCGTCTTGGCGTGCTGCGCGGCCGGGCCACCCGCCTCGCCGAGTCCGGACGTATGCGTCAGAATTTGGGTGATCGTGAGATTCGCGGGCTTGCCCGAGGGGGTTTTCAGACCGGAAAACTCGGGCAGATATTTCGCGACGGGATCGGCGACCTGGAGCTTGCCCTCATCCTGCAGCATGAGAATCGCGGCGCCGGTGATGGGCTTGGTCATCGAGGCGATCCAGAACAGCGTATCGGGCGTCATCGGCCGTTTCGCAGCGACGTCGGCGAAACCGGTGGTTTCGAGGTGGAGCACCTTATCTCTCGCGACGACGGCAGTCACCGCGCCGGCGATTTCGTTTTTAGCAATCATCTCCTGCATCGCCGTACCGATACCGGGGAGCTTCGGCTCCTGGGCAAGGGCGGTCAGCGTGACGGAGATCGCGAGGACGGCGGAGAGGCGGAGAGGGCTCATGGCAACGGAATGTATCCCTTTATTCGCTGGTTGTCAGGTCGGCCGGAGAATCGGCCGGATCAGCGAATCTGCTTTGCCTGGATCCTGAGGGAGAAGACGCGGTTGCTCGATCCGC
>JANNHC010000356.1:0-23593 GCA_031404215.1 Acidobacteriota bacterium | reverse complement strand
ATGCTGTCGAGGCGCGAAGCCGTCTTCCTGATCGTGCTGTTCCTCGCGTCGCTCCCTGCCGTGACCGCCCGCCTGTATTCGTCGGACGAGGTCGAGTACTTCTCGTACCTGCGCTCGCTCTGGTTCGACCGCGACGTGTCGTTCGAGAACGAATACCAGTACTTCTTCGATCGTCAGATCGCGCAGTCGGCGGACTTTCACCGGACGTTTTTGGAGCTCCAAACCGCAACGGGAAAACGGATCAATTACGGCACGATGGGCTGCGCGATCCTCTGGTCGCCGTTTTATGCCATCGCGGATCTCGGGACACGGGTCGCGCGGGCGACAGGGCGCGACATCGCGGCCGATGGATACTCGCGGCCGTACGTGTCGGCGGTGGCGTACGGATCGGCGTTCTACGGGTTTGCGGCGATCGTGCTCGCGATTGGCGCCGCCCGGCGGATTACCGGCGGCAGCGCGGTGAGCTCGGGCCTGGCGGTGTGGGCGGGAACGCCTCTCCTCTTCTACATGTACATCGCCCCGCCGTTCTCGCACGCCTGCTCGGCATTCGCCGTGGCGCTGTTCGTCACGGTCTGGCTCCGCGTGCGCGGCACATGGTCCATACCGGGCGTTGTGGCGCTCGGACTCGCCGGTGCCCTGATGGCGATGGTTCGGGAACAGGACATCTTCTTCGTGTGTGGTCCTGCCCTGGACTTTGCTCTCCAGGCTCTGGGCTCCCGCCGACGTCGTGCGATGACAATCGCCGCACTTGGCACTGCGGCGTTCGCGCTCGGGTACCTTCCGCAGCTGCTGGCCTACCAGGCGCTCTACGGACATCCGGGTCCGTCGCCGCTCGTGGCGAGGAAGATGTTCTGGAGCGCGCCGCACGCTCTGCAGGTGCTCGCCGACACGCAACACGGGTTCCTGTTCTGGACCCCGCTCGCGGTGCTGGCCTTCGCCGGACTCATCCTGTTGACGGTGGCTCCGCGTGTCCGTCCGCCCTCGGTTACGCTCGGCGCCGGAGCGGTGGGCCCTGGGACTGCACCGGCCGGTCCCCCGGCAGGTCCGGATGTCCGGCGCATCGGCGCGTGCATGCTGCTGATGGTCGCCCTGCAGGTGTACATCAGCGGCGCTGTGGAATCGTGGACCGTCGCCGGCGCATTCGGCCAGAGACGCTTCGTCGCGATCACGATCTTCCTCGTCATCGGCCTCGCGGCGCTCACCGAATGGCTTCGCGGCACGTCCGCGCGAATCGCGGCGAGCGTGGCACTCGTGATCTGTATATGGTGGAACGTGGCACTCATGGCGGAATTCGGCACCTCGATGATGGATCGTCAGCGGCTCGAGATCGGCCGCAACGCCTACGATGCCTTCGTCACGCTGCCACGCATGGCGCCGGGCCTGGTGTACCGCTATTTCACCGAGCGGTCGTCATTCTACAGACCTGCCGAGCCGCCGGCGCGTTGAGGCCCGTCACGGCACCACACTCGACACATCGGGGATGAACACGAGCGCCTGTGCGTATTACCTACTTTGCGGACGTCAGGTTTCCACTGGAGCGCGCCAACGGCATCCAGACGATGGAGACCTGTCATGCGATGGCGACGAGAGGACACGTCGTCGATCTGATCGTGAGACCGGATACGCACTCGCCCGCGCGCGATCCCTTCGCGTACTACGGCCTGCCATGCGAGCCGAAACTGCGGATCGAGCGCGCCCCGGTCGCCGGACCCGCGGCCGCGCGGCGGCTGGGATACCTGGCGTTCGCGATGGGACGCGCGCTTGGCGCGGCGCGCGCGGACGTGGTCGTGACGCGGGACCTCGGCGTGGCAGCGCTGCTCGTCGGCGTGCCGCGCCGGCTTCGCCCTCCGGTCGTGTACGAATCCCACGGCTACGCGCCTGAGGTGGCCGCCGCGCTGCCCGATCTCGTCGCAACCGCGACGCGCCCGTCCCGGCGCAAGCTGCGCCGGCTCGAAGCGCGCGAGGCGCGCGTCTGGCGGGGAGCCGACGGGTATGTCACCATTACCGAGGCGCTGCGCGCCGACCTCGACGCACGTCATGGCGCGCGGGCCTGCGCCGCGGTCATTCCCGATGGCGCCAGAATCGAGGGCACGCGCGGCCCGGGAGCCGCCGGCCCTTCGAACGCCGATGCGGTCGTGGCCTACGCCGGACACTTGTATGCGTGGAAGGGCGTGGACGTGCTGCTCGAAGCGCTCGCGCGGGTCCCCCGCGCGCGCGGACTCGTTGTCGGCGGGCACGTCGAGGAACCGGATCTCGGGCGACTGAAGGCGCTGGCGGTGCGCCTTGGCATCGGCGATCGCATCACGTTCACCGGCATGGTCGAACCCTCACGCGTCGCCGGGTTATTGAGGCAGGCGAACGTGCTCGCGCTGCCCAATCCCGCGTCGGCGATTTCCACGCGGTTCACGTCTCCCCTGAAGCTGTTCGAGTACATGGCTGCCGGTCGCCCGATTGTCGCCACCGATCTGCCGTCGATCCGCGAGGTGCTCCGTCACGAGGTGAACGCGTTGCTCGTCGCACCGGGAGATGCGGCCGCGATGGCCGGCGCGATCGAGCGATTGATCGCGGATCCCGGCCTCGGCGCCCGGCTGGCCGCGGCGGCGCTCGACGCCGCGCCCGAGTACTCGTGGAGCCGGCGCGCCGAACGGCTCGAACGGCTGCTCACCGACGTGATTGCGGCCCGCCGATGATTTCGGAGACCTTGCTGTCGATCGTTCGCTGCCCGGACTGCCACGGCGCGCTCGTCGGCGCGCCCGACGCGCTCGTCTGCCGGGGATGCGGCCGCCCGTATCACAGCACGACGACCGACTACCTCGACCTGCGGCCCCGCGTGGAGTTCGCCGAGCAGACGAAATACCTGGACGAAACGCTGCACGCCGACGCCCGGCACGAGCGGCTGTCGCCGCCGCTTCTCGGATCGAGAATCCGCAACGATATGCTGCGGGCGTTCCTGGCGCCGGAGCCGCACGACCTCGTGGCCGATCTCGGATGCGGCAGCGGCCGCACGCTGCTGTGGAACCGTGATTGGGGCGCGACGACGATCGGGATCGACATCAGCCCGTTCTTTTCCGCCGAGGCGCGGGCCGGCGTCGATCTCCTGATCGGCGATCTGCGCAAGCTGCCATTCGCGGAGGCGACGTTCACCAAGGCATTCTCGCTGGATGTGCTCGAGCATCTCTCGCCGGAGGCGCTGCGCGGAATGCTCGCGGAGGCCTCGCGGGTGCTGGCGCCCGGCGGCGCGCTGTTCGTGTACACGCACGTCCGCAAGAACGCCCCCGTGGCGGTGGGCCTGCGCTGGATCAACGTGCTCGCCCGCCAGCTCGAACGATGGGACCTCATCGACATGCGGCAGGAGCGTCTGCGAAAGTCCGACCACCTGAACCCGCTGCGCGACATTCCGGAGCTCGAACAGGTCGCGCGCGCCGCGGGTTTCCGGATCGGCCGCATTCGTTACTACACACCGATCGTCGGCGGGTTCGTCGAGAACATCCTGATGCGGATGGCCGAGCGCGCCATGGCACGCCGCGCCGCCGGACGGATGGGATCGTCCGTGAGCCCGGAAGAGGTGGATACGCGCGCCATTCGCGAAGCGCGAACGTCCGCGAAGCATCGGATCGCGAACAGCCCCGCGACGTACGCCGTGTTGCGCGGGCTGTCGTTCGCGATGAAACTGGACCTTCTGCTATTCGGACGAATCCGCTCGGGTCCGTTTTTTGCGCTGCTGATCAAGGAATAGGCTGTCGCCTGATTCAATGAAGATCCTCTACGTCGCGTCCGACCAGACGGTCCCAGGCACCAAGGGGGGGTCCGTCCACGTAGTCGCCGTGGCTGAAGGACTCGCCGCTCTGGGGCACGAGGTGCACGCGCTGGTGACGCCCGGAGGGCCCTTGGACGAGGGCCGGGTCCGCTGGATCGCGATGCCGCCACCGCTCGGGCGGAAAGAGCTCCGGTGGGCCAATGCGGGCGCGGTACGGACGATCGCGCGCGAGATCCGGCCCGACGCGATCATCGAGCGGTACTACAATTTCGGCGGTGAGGGTATCGGCGCCGCGGCGGAGATCGGCGCGGTGGCTGTTCTGGAAGTCAACGCGCCTGTGATCGACCACCAGGGTTCCACCAAACAGCTCATCGACCGCGCCCTGGTGGTCGAGCCCATGCGCAGGTGGCGTGAGCGGATGTGCACGCTGGCGGATCTCATCGTGACCCCACACGCCGCGGTCCTGCCGCCCGCGACGCCAGCGGAAAAAATTCTGGAGATCGAATGGGGCGCCGACACCGATCGCTTCCGGCCAGGCGTGTCCGGCCCGGTACCGTTCGATCGTCCGGCCGACACGGTCGCGGTCTTTGCCGGGGCGTTCCGCAACTGGCACGGTGCGATCCATATCGTGACGGCGCTGCGTGAGTTGCGCGCGCGCGGCCGCGCCGACATCGGCGCGGTCCTGATTGGAGACGGCCCCGAACTGCCGCGTGTGCGCGCGGCGGCCGCGGGGCTCGACGGCGTGATGTTCACGGGCGCGCTGCCGCACGCACAGATGCCGGCGTGCCTCGCCTCGTGCGATATAGGCGTCGCCCCCTTCGACGCCGGTGCCCATCGTCCGCTCTCTCTCGGCTTTTACTGGTCGCCGCTGAAGATCTTCGAGTACATGGCGGCAGGACTGCCGGTCGTCGCACCCGCCCTCGATCGCATTCCGTCGCTGATCGGCCACAACCGGGAGGGCCTGTTGTACGACAGCGCCATCCCGAGCGGCCTCCCGCATGCGCTCGAAGCCTTGACGGACCGCGCGCTGCGCGAGAGGCTGGGGCGCTCGGCGCGGGCCCGGGTGGAGCGCGAGTACAGCTGGTCGGCGCACTGCCGCGCGCTCGACGCGGCAATCAGAAAGGTCTCGAGGCTCAAGGCTCAAGGCTCAGGGCTCAGCGCCCAGGCCGCAGGGCCCGACGACGAATGAAAGTGCTCCTGGCGACAGACGCGTTTCCGCCGGTCTGTGGCGGCAGCGGCTGGAGCACGTACGAGCTGGCGAGAGGGCTGCGCGCGCGAGGCCATGCAATCACCATCGTGCAGCCGCGTCCCGGCACACGGCGCGGCGTGCGTGACACGACCTACGACGGCCTGCGGGTGCTGGAATTCGGCGCGCCCGCGCCGCCCGTGCCCTACCTGCGGAACTACTTCAAGAACGAACGTCTCTACGCGAATCTTTCGGCATTCCTCACGGACCTCATCACGCGCGAACGAATCGACCTCGTGCACGGCCAACACGTGATGACGTGTGTTCCGTCGGTCACCGCTGGACGACGGGCGTCGATTCCGGCCGTGTGTACGATCCGCGATTACTGGCCCGTGTGCTACTGGTCGGATCTCCTCCACACGTCCACGGGCCAGACCCTTTGTCCCGGGTGTTCCGCGGCCATGATGACGCAGTGTGTCCGGCCTCACGCGAACGCGCTCTGGCCCGCTGCGCTGCCGATGATTCCCTACATGCGCGCGAACCTGGCGCGCAAGCAGCAGGGGATCGGCGGCGCCGACGCGATCGTGGCCGTCAGCTCCGTGATTGCCGCCGACCTGCGCGCCCGGTCCCGCGACCTTGCGGCCGCGCGAATCGAGATCATTCCCAATGCCGTGAACGTCGCCGCCTTGCGGGACGCGGGGGCCGCGAGCACGCCGCCCCTGCCGGGACCTTACGCGCTCTATCTCGGCAAACTGGCCCCGAACAAGGGCACGGCGCACCTGGTGCGAATCATCGAGCGTGCAGGCCTCGACTGGCCGGTCGTCGTCGCCGGCGACGGCCCCGGGCGCGACGCGATTGCCGCGGCCGCTGGTCGCTCGGATCGCGACATCCGCCTGGTTGGCTGGGTGGACCAGCGCGCGGCCGCGGCGTGGATGGCGCACGCGTCGATGCTGATCTTCCCGTCGCGCGGGCCGGAGGCGCTCAGCCGCGTGCTGATCGAAGCCAGCGCGCTCGGGCTTCCCATCGCGGCGATGAATACCGGGGGCACACGCGACATCGTCGTGGACGATCAGACAGGCCTGCTGTCGTCAACGCCGGAGGAGCTCGCGGACGACATCCGCAGGCTGCGCGGCGACGCGGCCCTCCGCGCGAGGATCGGCGCCGCCGCGCGGTTGCACGCCGAGGCGCACTTCGATGCGCCCGCGGTCGTGGCACGGATCGAGCGCCTGTATGTCGAGCTCGTGGAGCGTCGCCGATGAGCGCGCCGCGCCGCGTTGCGGTCGTCGCGCGGTCGGTGTTTCCCGCGCATGGGCCCGGCGGCCTCGAGCGCAGCGTGCACGATCTCGTACGCTACCTGGCACGCAGCGGAATCGAGGTGACGCTCATCACGCGCCCCCCCCACGCCGGGGCGGCCCCGATCGATCCACGGGTTCGGACGCGGTTCGTGCCATACCGCACGTTTCCGTTCGCGGGACGCCGCGGCACGACCGTGCTCGACCGCATCACGGCGTATCCTCTGTTTGGCGAACGCGCCGGCCGGGCCGCCTGGGAACTGGTCGACCAGGGGGCGGTGGACCTCGTTCACGGATTCGGCGCAAGCGTGCTCGGCTACGCGCGAAGACGACGAGGGTCGAGTGCGCCGCTCGTGCTCAATCCGCAAGGACTCGAAGAATTCGGCGCCACCGATCCGTCGCGCGCCCGGCTCAAGCGCGTGGCGTATCTCCCGTTGCGGCGCGCGGTGCTGGCATGCGCGCGGGCTGCGGATGCCGTGATCGCCACCGACCGCGTGCTGGAACCTGCCGTGCGCTCTCATCTGAAGGTCGAACAGGATCGCGTTCGCGTGATCCCGAATGCGCTCGATCTCACGATCGTGGACAGCCTCGCGTCGTCCGCAGACGGCGCGCGTGTCAGGCGGGAGGCTGGCATCAGGGAAAGCGATCTCGTGCTGTTGAGCGTCGGCCGTCTCGAGCACAACAAGGGGTTTCATGTGCTCGCCGCCGCCCTTGCGGCCCTGCGCGACCACTCCACGCGGATCGCCGAAGGCACCTGGCGGTGGGTCATCGTGGGCGAAGGACCGTTCCGGGAGACGCTTGAGACGGCGATCCGCGACGCGGGCCTCGGCGCGCACGTGCACCTGGAGGGACGCCTGTCAGACACCGATCTGCATGCGTGGTACGAATCCGCCAATCTCTTCGTCCATCCCACGCTGTACGAAGGCAGTTCGCTCGTGACGCTCGAGGCGATGGCGCACAATCGGGCCGTGATTGCGACGACAGCGGGCGGCCTGCCCGACAAGGTGCGGCCTGGCGTGAGCGGGTGGCTCGTGCCCCCCGGCGACGCGCCGGCGCTGGCTGCCGCCATCAGCGGCGCGCTGGGGGAACCGGAGCGACTCGGCGCGATGGGCCTCGCCGGGCGAGCCCTCGTCGAGCGCGAGTTCTCGTGGGACGCTGCCGGCGCCGCCACGCTCCGCCTCTACGAGGACCTGCTCCGTTGACGCTGTAGTAGAGTTAGGGCACCCGATACATTTTCGGTACCCGCGGCACGGGCCGTATCCCGGGGGCTTCCCAGACGTCGCGCCGCGCGACAACAACCTGCGAGGAACATTCCATTTGGTCGATCGGGAGTGGCGTGAAGCAAGCGATCTGCGCTCCTCGCGCCTGGCACTGGCGGCCGTGCTGATCGCCGCCGCGGTGCTGCGGTTCTGGGCGCTGGGCCGCGGGATCCCGTACGCGGTGCAGGTCGATGAACCGGAGATCGTCGAGCGCGCTCTGAACATGATGCGCTCCGGTTCGCTGCATCCACACTTCTTCGATTACCCGGGACTGTATATTTACCTGCAACTCGTGGTGGCCACCTTCCGGTTCATGGCCGGGGCCATGAGCGGCGAGTGGTCTGCCCTGGGTGAGGCGATGGGCGGGTCGTTTTACCTGTGGGGCCGCGCGGTCACGGCGGCGATTGGCGTCGCGACGGTGCTGCTCGTCTATCAGGCCGGGATGCGGTGGGGCGCTCGTCATGCGTTGCTCGCGGCGGGTTTACTCGCCGTCCTGCCGCTGCACGTGCGGTCGTCGCACTACGTGCTCACGGACACGCCGCTGACCTTCTTCGTCACGCTCGCGCTCGTCCTGTCTCTCGCGGCGCACGAACGCGGGACCCTGGCGGGGTTCGTATGGGCGGGCGCCGCTGCCGGGCTCGCCGCGGCCACGAAATACAACGGCGTCGTCGCCTTGATGCTGCCGCTGCTCGCGTGCTGGATGACCGTGCCGTTGCGGCCGGGACGCCTGAAGGTGGCCCTCGCGACGATCGCCGCATCAGGCGTGAGCTTTCTGGCCTTCGCGCCCTACACGGTCCTCGCGCTTCCGGAATTTCTCGACACGTTCGCGCGGCTTGCGCGCGAGTACCGGGTCGGGAGGGTCGGCGACGATCCCGTCTGGCTGCTGTATCTCAAATACCTGTTGCGCCACGCCTTTCAATGGCCGGCGCTCCTGCTCGCGTTCGGGGGCCTGGGCCTTGGCATCGTCCGGCTCGTGCGGGGCCCCGGCCGCGTGCGATGGGCGCTCGTCGTGGCCTTTCCTCTTGTCTATTTCTGGATGCTCAGCACCCAGCGGATCGTCTTTGCCCGTTACCTGCTTCCGATCACCCCCTCGTTGTGCCTGCTGGTCGCCACGGCGGTGGTATCGGGCGTGAGTCTTCTGCGGCGGTACGAGATTCCTCGCGCACCGCGCACCGCGCTGATTGCCGGGTTGACGATCGCGGCCCTCCTTCCACCCGCGCTCCTCGCCGTGCGCAGCGATCGCGACCTGGCCCGTACGAACACCGTGGATCTGGCGTACGCGTGGATCATCCAGAACGTTCCAACCGGTGCTTATGTGGTCCTGGAACAGCACGCCATGCGGCTGCCCAACAGCTATCGCTCGCTCAATGTGTCACAGCTGCGGCCGAAGGATTACGCGCAGTGGCGGAGCGAAGGCGCGGACTACCTGGTCGCGTCCTCGGACTCGTACGGTTTTGCCTTCAGCGAGCCGCACAAATATCAGCGCGAGTACGCCGAATACATGCGCATCTTCGGGCAAAGCCTGGAAATCAAGCGGATTTCTCCGTCCCCCGACGTGCCCGGAGCGGAGTTCCGGATCTTCAAGGTGGTCCCCTGACGTCGACGGTCCACGCCCGGCCGCGGCTGCTGCACGCCGTCGCCTGGTTCGCCACGGGCGCCGCGATCCTGGAATTGTGCGCTCGAGAGGTCGCCCGCCGCTCGATCGTCGATCGCGTCACTGGTTACAAGCCCGGAGCATCGGCTCTGCTGCTGGTCCTCGCGCTTGTCACGGTTGTCGTCGCGCGGACGGCCGGCGTCCATGGCGGGGCGCGCAGGGACCGGACGGCGCTGGTCTTTGCCGCGCTCTTCGCCGTGGGGTTGGCGTGTCAGCTGCAGCTCGGGGCGCGTCTGCAGAGCGACGGGTTCTACTACTTCGCATACCTGCGTTCGCTCGCCTTCGACCACGACGTTGACTTCACGAACGACTACACGCTGCTTGGTCTCGCCGACAAACCGCAGTTGTTCACGCCGACGCGCACGGGCCACGCGCAGTCGGCGGCGTCGATCGGCCCGGCGATCCTCTGGTCTCCGTTTTTTGCCGGGGGGCACCTGGTGGCACGATCCCTCGGCCGGCGGCACCCGGAGATTGACGCCAACGGCATTTCATTTCCCTATCGTCAGGCGGTGTGTGTCGCCGGGCTCTTCTACGGCCTGGTCGGGTGCTGGTTCTGCTTCCGGGTGACCAGCCGGTTCTACCCCTCCAGTTTCGCAGCCGTCGCCACGGCGCTTGTGATTTCGGGATCCTTTCTGCTCTGGTATCTCGTCAAGGAACCCAGCATGACGCACGGGCCATCGATGGCGGCCGTCGCGGGTTTCGTCTGGGCCTGGCTGGCCACGCGCGACACGCGGCTCGAACCGGAACGAAGCGAACCCGCACCATTCGCGTCACGCGCGATGATCCACTGGGCTGTGCTCGGTGCGATCGCGGGAGCGATGACGTTGATTCGCTGGCAGAACGCGCTGTTCGCGGTGCTCCCCGCATGTGACGCGGTCGTCGCGCTTGTTGCGGCCGCGCGGACATCCAATCGATCGCGCGCCGTGCGCACGCTGCTCGGTGGAGCGCTGTTCACGGCGTGCGCGGCGATCGCGTTCGGACCGCAGATGATCGCGTGGCGTGCCATCTACGGATCCTGGCTCGCGGTGTCGCCGTTAGGGCCCCAGATTCGCTGGGCCAGCCCGCAACTTGCCGATATCCTCTGGTCTTCGCGCAACGGGCTGTTCAGCTGGTCGCCGATACTCTATGTGGGGGCCATCGGCCTCGTGATGTTCGCCGCGGTGAAGCCCGGTGTCGGGATTCCGATGCTGCTCGCGCTCGCCCTGATGACCTATTTCAATGCCTCCATCCAGGATTGGTGGGGGAGCGACGGTTTCGGAGGGCGGCGGTTCGACGGCACGATGGCGTTGTTCAGCGTGGGCGCCGCCGCGTTCGCGACCTACGCCGTCACGCTGACGCGACGTCATCCTCTCCGGGCGGTCGCCGCCGGCGGCGCGCTCCTCGTGCTCTGGAACCTGACGCTCATCAGCGCCGCCCACGACGGTGTCTTTCGCCTGGGCACCGCCGTGTCGTTCGGTGACACCGCGGCAGCCCAGGGACGCGTGTTTCATCGCTGGTTCGGCAACCCCTTCACCTATCCAGCGAGCCTGCTGTTCGCGGCACGCAACGATCTGCCGCCGTCGCGCTACGATCTGCTGTCCGCCAACCGATTCCTGAGCGACCCGCTCCGTCCGTACGGACGTGTCGATGTCGGCTCGGAGGACGGCTGGCTGCTGGAGGACGGTTGGAATGAACCGGAACGCGACGGAGCGACGACCTTCCGCTGGGCGGCATCTCCGGCGACGGTCCTGATTCCGCTTGACCACGCCGCGGCACTGACCGTGCAGGTGCGGCTGCGCGCCTTCGCCTATCCAGGCTGGACCTCGCAGACGCTCGTCGTTCGTGTGAACGGCCGTATGTTCGGTCCGGTGCCCGTGCACGAAAACTGGGAGACACTCGAGTTCGCGACAGGCCCCGGCGACTGGCGTGCCGGGGTGAACCGGCTGCGCCTCGAGTTCGGCGCGACCCACACTCCGGCGGAGGTCGGCGCCGGGACCGATTCACGCCTCCTGGCCGCGGCCGTCGATCAGGTTCGAGTGGTGGTTACCTCGGCAGGACGTTCACGTTCGACCGCCGCCGAAGGCCGGTGACCCACTCTCGAATTGTCGCGTTACGCCGCTCGGCAATGAGGGCCGCTCTCACCACGTCATGGGCTTCGTCGAACGAGCGAAGGACACCGTCGCGCGTGAAGGCGGCGGTGTGGTCGCGGTAGTACTGCAGGATCTCTTCTTCGGTCGGCAGCGCCGCACCAAACCGCTGCTGCAGGTACGCGTCGATCCTGAGATCGTCGCGCACCTCGCGCCGAAGCTGATCGACGGCGATCCCGGACTGCACCAGGATCGTCTCGAACTCCGCTCCCGCCCGGGCGCGAATGTCGGCGACGTGGCGATCGACGTCCGCGTCCGGCGGATCCGGCGGGGCGTACCGGTCGACCTCGGCGAGCATCAGACGCCGTTCGATCAAACTGTCCAGGGCCGCCGCCACCGGATTGGACGCGCCGGCGGAAGGCACGAGCCCAAGCCGCATCGCCACGGCAACATCGGACTGCATGATGAGGGCGCCATCAACCACCGCGAAGATGCGATCGATGATCTCCGCCCGCACCTGCACCGTCACGCCGGCGACAGCCATGCCGACAACCACAACCCCGGTACGCATCCTGATGACCTGCCTCCTGAACCTGTACCCGGTACCCGGATCCTGAGCCCTGAGCCTTTTTAAAACGCCTGGCCAATACTGAAGTGGAACGCGCGGCTGGACTCCAGCTGCCCGCCTGTTTCCCGCCGGTCCATCTTGAACCCGACATCAAATCGAATCGGTCCAATCGGCGAGCGATAGCGAACACCGAAGCCCGCAGCACCGCGGAGCTCGCCGAAATCGAACTCGCTCGCCCGATCGAACACGTTGCCGCCGTCGATGAACACGGCGGCACCGATGTCTCGCCAGACCGGGACGCGCAGTTCCCCATTCACCAGCATCAGCGCGTTTCCACCGCGCGGAAATCCGGTGGCGCTGATCGTGTTGGGCGCGCCGACGGTATCGAGCGCAAAGCCTCGAATCGTGGTGTCGCCGCCGGCAAAGAACCGTTCGCTCGCTGGAAGGTCCTCGACCGTGACGGTCACCGGCTGGCCCGTCTCGTCCCTGGAGTCAACCACACGCGGAAAGCCGTCGGCGAGCCCGAGCGCGACCCGCGACGCAAAGACCACGCGCCGCGGGCCGGGCAGGCGACGGAACCAGAATCCCTGGACGTACGACTTCAGGAACCCGACCTGCCCGCCGATGGCTCGCGCCGCCAGGGTGCCTTCCACGCTGACCAACGTTCCCCGCTCGGGATCGAGCACGTCGTCTCGTGTGTCACGCGAGACGGCGCCAGAAAACGCCGACAGGCGGACCTGCGGAAAAATACGGTCGATGCGCGACTGATCCTCGAGGCTGAGCCTTTCGTCGAACGTGCGTGTCGTCCCGAACGAGTATCTCGCGCTCGTCCGCAGGCCCGGGCCCAGGCGCCGCGCGAGCTCCGCGTTGATGCCTTTGCGCGCGAAGTTGAACGTCGATCGGACGCCCTGTTCCACCGCCGCGGTGAAGGACAAGTCCGCATTCAATCCGATCGCGCGGGGCTCCCGATAGGTGGCGACGATGCGGTACTCGCTGAATCCGAACCGGCTGCTCTCGGTCGAACCGTCCGCCGCCTCGCGCGGCCGCAGGCTCAGGCGCGTGTAGAAATCGGCCGATCGGTTCTTCCCGCCGAGATTCCGGCGTCCCACGTCGAAGAACCCGCGGGGCGCGAACTCCAACCGCTCGCGCGCCTGTCCCTCCTCGCTCTCACGCAGCCGGCGTCCTCCCTCGAGACCGCCGCCATAACTGAAGGTCGTCGCCGCCGCTTCCTCAACTGTGACAAGCACATCGCTGGCCGCGCCGTGCGACAGCTCTTCAATCCTGATCCGCCGGAACAGCCCCAGCGCCCCGAGCCGCCGCTGGCTCTCAACGATGTCTTCGAGCCCGAGGGGTGCGCCTTCCTGCAGTAGCAGCTCCCGCTCGATCACGCGCTGATCGGTCCGCGTATTTCCGACGATGAGCACGTGATCGACAATGGTCTGGTGCCCTTCGGTCATGCGGAATTTCAGATCGGCGCGCGTGCCATCGGCTGTGGCGGTGGGGACCACCACGACGCTGACGGCTGAAAACCCCCGGTTCCGGTATTCCAGAATCACGGCTTCGCGGTCCGCGACGACGCGCGGCTCGTAATAGGGAGCGCCGGGTATGGACGCGACAACACCTCGAAGCCGATCGGCGGGCACGTTTGCGTTCCCCTCGAACGTCACGTCGCCAACGCGCGTGAGCGGCCCTTCGGTAATCGTGATGACGGGTTGCACGAACGACTGGGCGGCGGAGGCGGCGCCGGTTTCGTTGACGCCTGCGGAGACCTTCGCCTGCGCGAAGCCGAGGCGCTGATACTGTCCCGCGATCGCGCTGACAGCGGCGCCAAGATTCGACTCGACGAACACGTCGTTCGCCTGCAGCTTGACCAGCACGGGACGCAGCTGCTCGATCGTCATCGCGCGGTTGCCCTGGACCTCGACGCCTGCCCCCGCGATCCGGTACTGGGGGCCACGCCGGACGGTGAAGACGATACGCAGGGCGCCCTCGGTTTCCTGTCGCGTGGATGCCGCGTCCGCCTTCCAATGTCCCTGCTGATTCAGAAACGCCCGGATACGCTGGATAGAATCCTCGATCAGGTCTTCATCGACCGACGCCTCACGCGCGATCGGCACCAGCTCGGCGACCTTGTCCCTTGGCAGCGGATCGCCCTCGAACGCGAGGGTCACGACGGGACCGATGAGCAGCGTCATCGTGAGATCGACCGTCGTGCCGTCGGGCGAGGGACGGGCCCGGTACGAGGCGGCGGCCAGGTAGCGTGACTTCCGCCGCAGCCTCTGGACGTATTTCGACAAATCGGCGGAGATCTCCAATGGCTCGTACGGCTGCGGCGGCGCGGCGTGTACCGCCTCCAGGAACGCCTCGGGGCCTTCCGGGGGTTGCCCTTCGACCTGCGCGGCGGCTATCACCGCGCGTGGGCCTGGCGTGATCTCGAACTCGAGCACCGTGCGGTCCGGATCGTGACGCTCCGTCGCGATCGCGACCGCAGTCGCCCGAAGGTAGCCGTGATCGTGATACAGCTGCTCTATGGTGCGGGCGGCTTCCTGGGCGCGTCCGACTGGCGGAGACACGCCAAATCGGCTGGTCACGGCCACGCGCAGCAGTCCTTCGGACAGGCCAAGCGTCGGCTGACCGCGAAACGCCACGCGCTGCACGCTGTGCAGCGGCACGAGGTTGTACTGAAGCGACACGCCGCCCGGAGCGGCGGTGGCGTCCACCTGCACGTCCTGGAAGCGGCCGAGGCCGAAGATGTGCGCGATGGACTCGCGAACCTGCGCCATCGAGAGCGGGGCGTCGGGATGTGTCTCGACGAGCGCCAGCACGCCGGGGTCGTCGAAGGGGCGCCCCTCTCGTGTGATCCGGACGTCCACGACGCGCTGGCCTGCATAGGACGCGGTGGGTAACTGGGCCCGGGAAGGCGACGCGTCGAGTGCCAGCAGCGCCAGCACGAGCGCGAGTGTCCGTCTCACCGTTGTCCTCACCGGCGATGCTGCACGCGAAAATCGACCGAGAACGTCCGGTCGCCATTCTGGGTGATGACCCAGCCAACCCGATCGTTCTGGTCGTACTCGAGCACGAGGATCTGGGTGGCGCCCGCCGCCGTCCCGAGGGGACGCGCGAAGGTCACGTAGGCGCGGCTCGACAGTCGTTTCCCGAGTATCAACCGCGCGGACGGCGTCAGCGGATCCGTCTCCGATCCTCCGATGGACGGGGTGATCTGCAGGTCGACGCCGAGCGTCTGCTCGACGGCGCGGTTGACCGGCGCCGACAGGCCTCCGGTGAGCAGCCGGGCGGTAGCCGCCATCAGCAGGTCTTCCTCGGATCGGCGCGTGGCCGTGGGGTTGAGCGTCCGCAGTTCAGCGTCCTGCAGATCGGCGGGGGATGTCTGGCCGAGCAGCAGCAGGAGGATCCCTACCGACGACAACGGTGGATCCGAATTCAGGTTCATGCTCATTTTCGATGCCGTGCCGGTGAAGCCGAGCGTCACCCGGTACGCGACGCTCTGCCCTGCGACACGGACGCGCGTTTCCGCCTCGAGATCGAAGTACGGCTCGATTCGGGCGGGGTTGGCGAAGCCGATCGTCCCGCGGGTCACGAGATACCGGTTGCCTTCGAAGATGACGTCGCCCCGTTCGATCTGCGCGCTGCCGAACAGCAGCGGGCGATCGTAGGTGCCACGGAGCTGGAGATCCGCGCTCGCGACCGTGCGCGCGAGATTGTTCTCGATGCGCAGCGTGGACGGCGCGTCAATCTGGATGTCGAAGCGCACCGGATAGCCCGCCGCCACGGCCGCGCCGGCAAGCGGCGCGCCGCCTGACGTGAGGCTGAAGAGATCGGCGTTTGGCTCGAACCGCTTCGAGTAGAGCGCGTCATGGACCGTCACGGTTCCGCGCAGCAACGGCGAGGCCGGCGAGCCGATGAGCGACAAATCGACGTCGATGTTCGAGACGAAGCCCTCCGGGTAGCGGATGCGCATCTGCTGGCCGACGGCCGTCAGGTTCAGTTCACCAGGCGTGAACCCGTTGAGCGCCACACGGCCGCCGAAGGTCACGTCGCCGCTGGCGAGTGTCCCGCGGACGTTGTCCACCCGGACGCCGCCCGCGTCGAACGAGATCTGGCCGTTGATGGCCTCGAGCGAGTGGGGTAGCGAGAGCTGACGCACCCGCCCATTGGTAATCGCCGCGCTTCCGGAGAATACCGGCCTGGCCAGTGGACCGTCCACTTTCGCCCGGAGGCTCGCCGCGCCAGAGCTGCGGATGTCCCGGTAGAAGCCCTGCAGGATTCCCAGGTTCGCGTCGCCGGACGCCGAGACGGCGATCGTCGAGTCGTGCAGGTTCACATGGCCGTCGAGATCGAGCTGGGTGCCGTCGCCGAACAGCCGAAGCTGCGGGATGTTGATGACGTGCTGATCGAGCGTGAGCTGAATCGGGCGATAGGCGCGGCTGACCGGATCCATGTTGGTGACCCGGTAGTCGAAGAGCTTCAAGTCGAGCTGTTCGACACGGCCGTCCACCACGAGATGATCGATGTCGGCGAGCTCGCCGACGACACGGACCGTTCCTCCGGCAATCGCATTCGTGAACGGCGAGAGGCGCGGCTCGAAGAACCGCAAGTACGGATCGAGCGAGGTGTTGGAAAACCTCAACGTCAGCTCGGCGTCCATTTCGTCGGTCAAGGCAATGCGTCCGGACCCCGACATGACGAGACGGGGTGATGCCGCCTCGAGCTCCGCGGTGAGCAGCTCGCCGCGCAGCGACAGCCGGCCGGTGAGCTGGCCGATGCCCTCGTCGCCGGCAAACAGGTCGTCCACCCTGAGTCGGACGTCGTACCGAGGCAGGTCGAACGTCCCGGTACCCGTCGCGGTGAACTGCAAGAGTCCCGACAGCGGCGCGCGCGGAAAGGCGGCGGTCTGCAGCGATTCAACCGGAATGCGCGTGCCGTCGGCGTTGAACGAGTAGTTGCCGTCCCACCCGACCCACGCGGCGCCGGTCACGCCTCCGGTGCTCTTGCGGATCTCCAGCGCATCGAGCCGGACGCCCGAGCCCTCGAACCGCAGCGCCGCCGTGGCGGTATCGAACGTCTCCCCATACGCCACACCGCGATCGATCACCAGGCGGCCAAACCCGAACGGCGTTTCGTACTTGCCGTAGAGGTGATACTCGCCTGATACCGATCCCTCGACGGGATAGTCGTCGAGCTCGAACGCATGCCGGAGGTCCGCCAGGGGCCGGCGCGTGATGAAGACGCGCGCGTTGATCTCCTCGCCGCCGTCGCGGCGTGGATAGCCCAGCGAAAACGTGCCGTCGGTTTTGATCTCGGACTGGCCGTCGGTGATGACGCTTTCGCTGACGATCGCGTAGCCGTTCTCGATGACGACCTTGGCGGTGCCATGTCCCCAGACCGTATCCCAGGCGCGCATGCGATCGCCGGTGAACGTGCCCTCGATGCGCGGTTTCGTGAAGCCGAGGAGCATCACGCCGTCGAATTGTCCGGATCCGCCGACCGGCACGGCGCCCGTGGGCGAGCCGAAGGCCGTCATGATCGCGGCCAGCACGCGGTCGCTCTCCAGCCAGTCCAGACTCGTGACGTGAAAGGGAATCCGCGACCGTTCGCCGTACGCCGTCCGTCCCTGGAAGTCCACGTACGTTTTCGGCGTCGCGGCCCAGCTCGGCCCGAGCGTAATCCACTCGGGATCGAGCGTGTAGGAAACGTGGCCGGCTATCGGCACGTACCCGAGTGGTGCGCGCGCGTTGAATGGGCCCGCCTCCGGCGGCAGCGCCCGCTCCGCCGCGAGCGCTCCGGCCGCGAATTCGCGCGTCATCGGCGTGACGCCGGCAGGCGCTTCGGCAGACACGTCGCCGCCGCCGCGTTTCTCTCCCCACTTGCCCAGGTCCCATTCGAGGTGGCTGCGACCCGTCGCGCGGCCGGCCAGTCGGAATCCCGTGCTCTCGAGAAAATCGGTCAGCCGAGACAAATCGACGTCGCGGTATGCCACGTCCCACGTCGCCCGAGTGGGCACGCCTCGCTGGTTGAGCGGATACAGCTTGTAGTCGAACCGGGCGCCGCCGCCGTGCAGCCCGCTCGTGGCGTCGGTGACTTCGAGACGTTCCGGCACCCACAAGACGGATCCGTGCAGGTCGGGAAAACGCCAGGCATTCACGCCGGCCATGGGGCTGTCGAAGGTCCCCTTGAGCTCGCGCCCGCCATTGAACAGGTGGAACGTGCCGTGGAACGTTCCCTGACCGGATGCCTGGAAGGCGTACTGGTGGAAAAAGATGTTCTTCTGCGCCGGGAAATCAATCTTCGATGAAATCTGGTACGTCTGCTCTGGCCAGTGTGCGAGATCGATGTCCCCCTGCAACCGTGACTGCGCGCCTTCACTCAGCAGATCGATTGTGCTGAAGTGCAGAGCGGAGCCGTCGATCGTGAACCGGGACTGCATGTTCGCGTGGAACGGCTCGTACTTCTGGATCGTGATGACCGAGTCGGTGAACGACGCGGCGCCGCGATACACGCGGTCCAGCAACCCGCGGGTGATCGACACACGGAGACCGCGCGCGGCGGTGCCCCACGGCGTGCCGTGATCCTCATATGTCAGGCTCCCGCGGGACGCGAGCACACTTCGCAGCGTGGTGGTGAACCGCTTCGGGCCGCTCGATTTCGAGTCGCGCGTGAACTTCGGAAAACTGTGCCGGCCCTTGGGAAACGCGGGACTCGACGGCCAGGTCTCGACCACCATGTTCCAGTCGGTCATCTCAACCGATTCGACCATCAGCTTCCGGCTGAAGATCGTCCACCACGGCAGCACGAGCTCGATCTTTTTCGCCGTGAGGAACGGTCGATCGGCCGGCGCCAGCCCCTCGATCACCAGATCCTCGACGAGGAAAACTCCGGGAATGACTCGTGCGGACAGCCGCCCGATATGCATCGGGCGTTGAAGGAACTTCGAGCCTTCCCGCTCGGCCCGATCGCGCACCGACGGCCCGACATCGAACGTCAGGACGGTGACGGTCACCGCCGCGACGAGGGCCACGACGACCGCCAGCACCACAAGCGCCGCGCGACGCCATGCCGGCCGCCGCCGAGGCGGGGCCGCATCCGGCTCGGCTGGTGTGGCCGTCGGTTCGTCCGGTTGCTGGGTCTCATGCATGGCTCTCGGGGTCAGGTCTCGATGATCCTCACTCGATGACAAGGAGTACGCGGCCGGCTTCGACCGACGCACCGGCCACCACCGCCACGTCTTTCACCCGGCCGTCCTTCGGCGAGCGCAGCTCGTTCTCCATTTTCATGGCTTCGACGACGACGACCGGCTGCCGCACCGTCACCTCGTCCCCTGCCGCGACAAGCACGCGCACGACGCGCCCGGGCATGGGTGCGATGATGGCCTGTTCGCCACGCGCATGCATGGCGGGGTCGGCCGCCCCACGTCCCGTGCGGCGGCCGTTGACCGTCGTTTGCGCGACCCGCCCGTCCAGCCGGACGAGCATTTCGCCGGGACCTCCCGCGGGCGCCACGTGGACTTCCCGGCTCACGCCGCTGCCGCCGTCCAGCAGCAGCGACAGGCCGAACCTCCCCACGCGCTGCGCGTCCACTTCGTGCGGGCGGCCATCGACCACGACGCGGTAGCGGCCGGCCCCGGCGCGCTCGACCGACACCATGCGGCTGCGGCCGTTGACCTCGATATCGAACGTCATCCGCGCAGCGCCCCGCGCCGCGCGGCCTGTTTCCAGGCGGTCTCGCCGGCCGACTGCCCGGACGCGTCGGAGCCCGTACTCGTCCGCAGGTACGCGTCGAGCGCCGTCGCAATCGAGGCGAGCTCTCCGTCGCTCTCGGTGAACTCGCTGAACGACTCCCCGTTTCGATTCGCGAGCAGGCGATCGAGGTAGGTCGTGTCGTACCGCCCCGCGCGGTAGTCGGGCTGGCGCATCAACCACAGGAAGAATGGGATCGTGGTGCGGATGCCGAGCACCTGGTACTCCCGCAGCGCCCGCGCCATGCGATCGACCGCCTCAGGCCGCGATGCGCCCCAGGCGACGAGCTTCGCGATCATCGAGTCGTAGAACACCGGCACCGTGTATCCAACGCTCACGCCCCCATCGTCACGCACACCGGGTCCCGACGCTGGACGCAGCCCGCGGATCAGGCCCGGAGACGGCAGGAAGCCCTGATCCGGATCCTCGGCGTAGATGCGGCATTCGATCGCGTGCCCGTGCGGCGTGAGCGCGCGCGCCGGATCGATGTCGAGCGTCTGCCCCTGCGCGATCCGAATCTGCCATTGCACGAGGTCGAGGCTCGTGACCATCTCGGTCACCGGATGCTCGACCTGGAGCCGTGTGTTCATCTCGAGGAAATAGAACGAGCCGTCCTCGTCCAGCAGAAATTCGATCGTGCCCGCGTTCGAGTACTTCACGGCGCGCGCGACCGCGGCGGCGGCGGCGGCGAGGCGGCGGCGGAGCTCCGGCGACACGGCCATCGACGGCGACTCCTCGACGACTTTCTGATGGCGGCGCTGGATGGAGCACTCGCGCTCGACAAACGGGACGATCGTTCCGTGCTCGTCGCCCAGCAGTTGAATCTCGATGTGGCGCGGACGCACAAGACGACGCTCGAGATAAATCGTCGGGTCACCGAACGCGGAGCCGGCCTCGGATCTCGCCGTCCGGATGGCGGCCGGCAGCGACGCACGATCGTCCACCGTCCGCATGCCCTTGCCGCCGCCGCCGGCCACGGCTTTGACGACGAGTGGATAGCCGACGGCCTCCGCTATCCGCGCAATCTCGTCGTCACTCACGCGTTCGTCAAGCGGGCGCTCCGTTCCGGGGACGACCGTCACGCCGGCGGCGATCGCCGCGGCGCGCGCGGCCGTCTTGCTCCCCATCAACGTGATGGCCTCGGGCGACGGTCCGATGAACGTCAGCCCCGCGTCGCGACAGGCGCGCGCGAAGCCCGCGTTTTCCGCCAGGAATCCGTAGCCTGGATGCACGGCGTCGGCCCCGGCCCGCTTCGCCGCGTCGAGGAGCGCGTCAACCCGGAGATAGCTCTGTGCCGCCTCGCTCGGGCCGATGTGAAAGGCCTGGTCCGCGTCACGCACGTGCCGCGCGTTACGGTCGCAGTCCGAGTACACCGCGACCGTCGGCAGGCCCATTTCCCGGCACGCCCGGATGATCCGCACGGCGATTTCGCCGCGGTTGGCAATCAGAATTTTCATGAAGCGCAAGCGCGTCGGGCAGGGTCGGCCGGACCGCATGGCCGGCTCGGGCATCTGACGTAATTGTAACAGGGTTCTCAGCGGACCCTGTTAGAGGAAACGGAGGTCCTTGACTGCCACGCCCTGAAGATCTCACATGCAAATGGGAGAAAGGGAGACCGATGGATGGACCGTTCGCTGGCTGGTCGGCAGGTTAGAGCGGGATGTTGCCGTGCTTCTTCGGGGGGTTCTTGTCGCGCTTGGTCTCGAGCGTGGACAGGGCGGCGATGAGCTTCGCACGCGTCTGGCGGGGGCGGATGATTTCGTCCACGAAGCCGCGGGAGGCGGCGATGTACGGGTTCGCGAATTTCTCCTTGAACTCCGCCACGCGGCGCGCGCGCGCGGCATCCATGTCCGGGGCCGCGTCGATCTCGCGCTTGTAGAGAATATTCACCGCGCCTTCGGGACCCATGACCGCGATCTCCGCGGTCGGCCAGGCGAAGTTGACGTCGGTGCGTATGTGCTTGCTCGCCATGACGCAGTACGCCCCGCCGTACGCCTTGCGGGTGATCACCGTCACCTTCGGTACCGTCGCCTCGGCGTACGCGAAGAGCAGCTTCGCGCCATGGCGAATGATGCCGCCGTACTCCTGCCGCGTGCCCGGCAGGAAGCCGGGCACATCCTCGAACGTGACGAGCGGCACGTTGAAGGCGTCGCAAAAACGCACGAAACGGGCGGCCTTCACCGACGCGTCGATGTCGAGCGTGCCCGCAAGGTGCGCCGGCTGATTCGCCACGATGCCGACGCTCCGTCCCGCCAGCCGCGCGAAGCCCACGATGATGTTTCGCGCGTAGTGGCGATGCACTTCCAGGAACGCGCCATCGTCGAACACGGAGTGCACGAGGTCGTGCATGTCGTACGGCTGGTTCGGCGACGCGGGGATCAGCCGATCGAGCGCGACGTCTTCGCGATCGATCGGATCGGACGCTTCCCGCCGGGGCGGATCGTCGACGTTGTTCGCCGGGAGATAACCGAGCAGCTCCCGGATCAGGCGCAGGCACTCGCGGTCGTCAGCAACGGCAAAGTGCGCGACGCCGCTGATCGCGTTGTGGGTCATCGCTCCGCCGAGCTCTTCCTTCGTCACTTCCTCCTGCGTGACGGTCTTGAGCACGTCGGGGCCGGTCACGAACATATAGCTCGTGCCTTCGACCATCACGGTGAAGTCGGTGATGGCCGGGGAATACACGGCGCCGCCGGCGCACGGGCCCATGATGGCGGAGATCTGGGGGATCACGCCGGAAGCCAGCGTGTTGCGGAGAAAAATGTCGGCATAGCCGCCGAGCGACAGCACGCCTTCCTGGATCCGCGCGCCGCCGGAATCGTTCAACCCGACGACCGGTGCGCCCATCTTCATCGCGAGATCCATGATCTTCACGATCTTCGCGGCGTTCGTCTCCGACAGCGAGCCGCCGAACACCGTGAAGTCCTGCGCGAAGGCGTAGGCCGGCCGGCCATCCACGCGCCCGACACCGGCGACCACGCCGTCTCCGGGCACGAGCTGTTCGTCCATCCCGAAATCGCGGCAGCGATGCGTGACGAGCTTGTCGACCTCCTCGAACGAGCCCGGATCGAACAGCAGGTCGATCCGCTCGCGTGCGGTCAGCTTGCCCGCGTCGTGCTGACGGCGCAGGCGATCCTCGCCGCCGCCACGTTCCGCGCGGCGCTCGAGCTCTTCGAGATACTTCAGTGTGTCCATCGGTCAGGGCCGGCTCCGGCCGGGCTCTACGCGTCCTTCAGGTGTCCGCCTCCGGCGGACCTACACGCGCGCGGCCTGCGCCTTCTCCCAGTCCTTCAGGAATCGCTCGAGGCCGATGTCGGTCAGCGGATGGCGGAACATCCCTTCGATCACCGCCGCGGGGCAGGTGCAGATGTCCGCGCCCATGCGCGCGGCTTCCACGATGTGGATGTTGTGACGCACCGACGCGACGAGGATCTCGGTCGTGAACTGGTAGTTCTCGAAAATGTCGACGATCTCCTGAATCAGATTCATGCCCGACGTTGCGATGTCGTCAAGACGCCCGACGAACGGGCTGACGTAGGTGGCGCCGACCTTGGCCGCGAGCAGCGCCTGCGTAGGCGAGAAAATCAGCGTGACGTTGACCCGCTTGCCTTCCGACGACAGCGCCTTGCAGGCCTTCACGCCTTCCTTGGTGAACGGCACCTTGACGACGATGTGGTCGTCTATCGCGGCAAGCTCGCGGCCTTCGCGGATCATGCCCTCGGCGTCGGTCGCGACGACTTCTGCGCTCGTCGGCCCCTTGACCGTCTGGCAGATTTTTTTCAGGATGGCCTTGTAATCGCCTCCCTCTTTCGCGAGCAGCGACGGGTTGGTCGTGATGCCGTCGATGATGCCAAGCGGCACGAGCGATTCAATTTCCTTCAAGTTGCCGGAGTCGATAAACAGCTTCATGGTGTGGTCCTTTAATTACTTGCTCGCGGGGCCCCACCCCCGCTCGCTCTCACTCGGCGGCGCCGCCTAGCCGCCCGTCACACCCGCGCCCCGCACCGGCCCCACGCCCCCGGGGAAAACCCGGCGCCCGGGGGCGCGGCCCCCATTATAA
>JANNHC010000355.1:0-5026 GCA_031404215.1 Acidobacteriota bacterium | reverse complement strand
GCCGCCGCGCGAGTCGCCTTTCGGGTTGAGCGGCGTGTCGTACGTCCGGCGGATGAATTCGAGCAGGAACTGGGTACGGTCGGGAGAGGCGTTATCGCCGATGGCGGCGAGCGCAGCCTTGAGTCCGCCCGCGAGGGGGATCTCGGAAACAGTGCTGTGCGGATCGGCGCTCTGGGCGGTTGCCGAGCCGCCGAGCACGAGAACGCCCACACAGGTGGCGTGGAGAGTCGATAAAAATCGGCTGTGCAGCAAGGAGCTCTCAGATCGGCGCTATTCTGTACTCGACCGCCCCAAAAGCGAAGCGCAATCGATGGTCGAGGTGGGGCGTTGCCCCCGCCGGAAGTACCCTTGTCCGCCCCGCCCGCGGCTCGGTCCCGGGTCTGTCCGCTGATCACGCCGACCCGCCGTGCTCGACGGCAAGTCGCCACGCGTTGTCTCGTAGGGCGAACCTCAGAAGGCCCATTCGAGGCCGACAAGCGGCGCGACGCGGTCGGACAGGCCGCGGTTTCCGATGTTGAAGCGCAGGTTGAAGTTCACAAGAACCCGCGGCGCCACGTTCGCCTTGAACCCCAGCGCACCGCTCGTCGCCCAGTAGGATCCGCCCGCAAAACGGATGTCGGGCAGGTCGGCGCTGCCAGACTGCCCTCGCGCCGCCAGCATGTATCGGGACAGCCGCGGCGAGTCGAAGACCCGTTGCCCAAGCACATCGACGACGATGCTGAACCGCTGGTTGACGGCCAGGTCGCTGCCGAGCGCATACGTGAATTGATCGGGCATCTCCGCCTTGGTGCCCGTGCGAACGTCGCCGGCGAGCACGCTCCGTCCGTTCCACTGAAAGCCGAGATTCGCGTGAGGCGCAAACGGTCCGTACGAAGACGAGAATGCGGCAAAAGGCCGGAGGCCCATGGCGCCAGTTCCAAGCAGATTCTGTTCGTCTCCTGTGGGCACGCGTACGTCCAGTCCAGCGGCGAGCGCCCGATCGCCCTCCCGGATGATTGTCGTCTTCATGCGCACGACGAGATCGCCGATCCCCCCGGCCGACCCTTCCGCGACGTATTGATGCGTCGTGCCGTAGCCGCCGAGCGCAGCTGGATCGTGAAAGTAGTGCACCTGGACGTTCGCCCCCGTGCCCAGGCGCACGATTCTGGCGTTTGACAGCAAGGACAGCCGCGTTCTCACGATCGGCACGGCCAGCGACACATCGATCCGGCTGGTGAGGCCGTATGTCAAGGCTCCGGTGAACTGGCTGACCGTCGCCTCGACCGTGTTCAGTGTCGATACGACGTCGGTGCGTCCCCCGCCGGTCTCGAACGCGTCGTGTCTGAAAACCGCCGGAATCGAGGTGAGCGACAGGCCGTCCAGGTGATCGAAGGAGAAGAACTGGTGCGAGAAACCAAACGCCAGCCGGCCGCGGCCGATCGTCTCGGCGCGATCCGAAAGAATCGGGCCGAAGCTGCGAGTCGAGCGGACGAACGTTCCCGTGGCGGGATCGAATTGGTACGTGAACCCGGACGCCGGGGAGGGCAGAGGCACCGACGTGAGCTGGCTGGCCAGCGCGATGTTCATCAGGCGGAAGTCCGACTGAAACGCGCTGTTGAAATGGGCGGCGTGATTGGCGCCATCGAGCTGCACGTCGTCGCTGCTCAGCACGAGCCCGTTGGGGCCGTAAATGTCCTCGAACAACGTGGCGAGCGCGGCCGGTTGCGTTTGGGCAACAGCCTGGCCGGCAGACAGGTACATACACATACCGAATGCCGGCGCCAGTCTTCGCATTGGTCCATCCTTTCGCAAAAGCTCGGGCCCTTACCGCCTTGGCTCGAATCGGACGCGTTCGATGATCCATGAAGTCCCGGCGCGCCGGACACCCATCACCGCGCGCGACTCGGATTGCAGCCGTTGGCCTTCAACGGTGAGCACCTCGTATCGCCGTACGAAGGTGACGGTCGCGGTGTCACCCGACCCTGAGATATGCGGATCGACGATGTCCACGCTGACCCGGTTCGCGTGTTGGAATTCGACACGCATGGCTTCCCGGGCCGTCATGGTCAGCCCGGGCCACAGCCGCTTCACCGCATCGAGGTTGCGCGTCTCGAGCGCGGACTTGTACCGTGCGAGCACGTCGGTGATCGCATCGTCACGGGCCGCTGCCAGGGCTTCAGCTGTTGGTCCGGAAGCGGCCGCCGCAGCAGGCGCGGGGACCGGCTGCGCTGCCGGGATCACCGTGTCGGGAGGCGGCGGTGTCGGAGACGGCGCCGGAACCGGATCGCGGTTCTCGAGTGGCGACGGTAAAGCGGCAGACCCCGGCGGCGCGGGGGCTGCCGCGCGCGCGGGGTCTGTTCCGCTCATCGGCCCGGCTGGAGTCGGAACCGTGCGCGCGAGCACTTCGCGAGCGGCGGCTTCATGCTGCGCGGCTATTTCGGCGCTGCGGAAGAGGCCGCTGGCTTCGTAGAACCTGACCGTGGCTTCTCCGGCGCGTTCGGAATCGTAGAGCCGTTGCGCCGCGCGCTCCGCCGTTACGGCGGCCATGTAGGACGCCGACGCCAGGCGTTGCGCGCCGGCGGATCGCGCCGCGGCCTTCGCGCGCGCGACCTGTAACCGCGCCGCGTCTGCGCCGTGGCCACGCGACCGTGCGGCGCCGTCCTCCATCAGACGTTTCGCCTCGCCGTTTCCAGGGGCGACCCCCAGCACTTCCCCCGCCGCACGCGAGGATTCTTCGAACCGGCCCCGCGCGAACAGCGCGCGCGCCTCGGTCAACCCCCGGTCCACGGCAGCCGCTGATTCACGTGCCCGATCGCGAAGCCGCCGGGCGCTCTCATCTCCGGGATCGCGGGCGAGCACGGCGTCCGCGTGACGCTCGGCCGATGCATAGTCCTCGGAGTCGAAGGCTGTTAGCGCCGTCTTCATCACCTCCGCCACCGATGGTGCGGGAGCGGCTGGTGTCGCAGGGGTCGCGCTGGGCGGTTCCGCGGACGGTCGGGTCGCCGTCCACATGGCGACGCCTGCCACTCCGAGCGCCAGGATTGCGATTGTCGGCAGCGCCACGGCCCGAAGACGCCCGGTTGCCTGGACGCTCGACGCCGGCGCCAGCGTCCCGGTCGTCGGCGCGGGGCTGGTGGGCGGCTTCGCGAGGGCGGCCATCACGGGGAAAGGCCGATCCGACGGCGTCCGCAGCTCCGTGGGCGCGGCCCGGCCCGCGGCCGGCGAATCAAGCGCGGCGAGCCGCTGGCGGTACACCGCGAGATCGATCAGCATCTCGCTCATGTGCTGGTAGCGCTCGTCGCGTGGCTTCGCGAGCGCGCGCTCGATGATCTGAATGAGCTCCGCGGGGATGGCGGGATCGATCTCCTGCAGCGGTGCCGGCACTTCCTGAAGGATCTTGTACAGCGTCGCGGCGAACGAGTCCGCTTCGAACGCGCGCCGGCCGCTCAGCAGCTCGTACAGGACCACGGCGGTCGAGAAAATATCGGCGCGATGGTCGACCCGCTCGCCGCGGATCTGTTCGGGCGCCATGTAGTTGATGGTGCCCATCATCATGTTGCTGCGCGTCAATTCGGACGTGACGAGCCGCGCCAGTCCGAAATCGAGAATCTTGACCGTCCCCGCGTCGGTGATGAAGATATTGGCCGGTTTGATGTCGCGATGGACGACGCCGTGGACGTGCGCGTAGTCGAGCCCTTCACAAATCTCCGCGGCGATCTCGACCCGGTGCCTGAGGCTGATCCGCTGCGGCGCAGCCATCCGCGCGAGAAGGTCCTGTCCCTGCAAACACTCCATGGCGAGATACGGCTGCCCCTCGTGCTCGCCGAGGTCGTGAATGGTGATGATGTTCTTGTGCGACAGCTGGCCGGCGGCCCTTGCCTCGCGGAAGAACCGCTCGCGCAACTCGGGGTTCTGGTCAATCGGCGCCGAGATGACCTTGACGGCCACGAATCGCTCGAGCAGCGTATCTCGGGCGCGATACACCACGCCCATGCCGCCCTGGCCCAGTTTCTCGAGGAGCTCGTATCGGCCTATGCTCTGCAGGTGGGTCGCCGCGCGGACTCCCGCATATGGCGTGACGGCGGATGATACCAGCGCGTCGCAACCGTCACAAGCGCGTACCTTCCGGCGCTGGCCGGCAGCACAGGAAACGCCGGAGCGGCCTCGCATTCTGCCCGGGTGTGTCTCCGCGGCGGCCGGTACGTGGCGCAGGGGTTTACTCGGATCTCAGCGCGTCGATGGGATTGGCGTCTGCGGCACGCCGCGCCGGGAGCCAGCTGGCCAGCACGCCGGCCGCGGCCGCCAGGGACGCGGCGACGCCCAGGGCGAGCGGAGCGTGCGGAGCAACGCCGGTCGTAGACGAGTGAGCGCGCGGCCTCTCGCGGCAGATTTCGAAACATCACAGGCTCCCGTTTGCCGGCAGGCTGGCGGCGAATGCCTGCCACGTGCACACCGAGTCCCCCCTACCTCGCGCGCCCTGAGGGCGCGGTCAGTCGATCCCACCGGCAGCGTCAAGGAGTCGCTTGAAACCGCCTGCTTCCCCTTGAAGTCCGACAGGTGATAGGTTCTTCCGTCGCGATCGGAATCGCCGCCACCGTTGCCGCCGACAGCCTCTTCGCCTGAATCCGGTCACCGTTGGTGCGCGCAGAGTAGGCGGGAGGAAACTGGCCAAATGATACGCAAGGCGTTCCGCATGTCTGTGTATTCCGGCCAGGAATCCGAATACGCGAAGCGGCACCAGCCGATCTGGCCGGAGCTCGAGCAGACGCTCCTCCGGCATGGCGTCCGGACCTACTCGATCTTCTTCGATCCGCAGACCAACGCACTCTTCGCATACGTGGAATTCGAGAGCGAAGAGCAGTGGGCGGCCGTCGCCGACACGGACATATGCCGGCGCTGGTGGCGGCACATGCGGGAGTTGATGCCGTCCCATCCCGACGACAGTCCCGTCGCGGAGGACCTCCGCGAAGTGTTTCATATCAGGGACGTCAATCCCTAATCCCTCATCCCTCATCCCTCATCCCTCATCCCTCATCCCTCATCCCTC
>JANNHC010000354.1:0-2161 GCA_031404215.1 Acidobacteriota bacterium | reverse complement strand
GCCGCCTATCGACAGCCGGTCGGCGCCCGTCTGTTTCTGAATGATGCCCCACTGGCGCGTCTGTCCGTCACCGGCCCACAGGAGATGGTTGACCAGCTGGGACCAGTCAATGCCGGCCTCCACGACGATCAGTCCGCGCTCGTCGTCGAGCTCGAGGACACGACAGAGCCGCGTCATGTCGAGCAGCACCGTGCCGCGGCCGAACTGCTGGCCGCCCATCGCGTGGCGCCCTCCGGCAATGCTGATTCGGAGGCCGGCCGCGGCGGCGCCGCGCACGGCGTGCTGCAGCGCGCCCACCGACTTGACCTCGATCACCTGATCAACGGTCGTACGATTCAGCTGCGAGTGCACATCGTTGACGTCGCACGCGGTTTCCGGGCCGATCAGCGCGTGAAACTGCGGCGGTGTGAGGAACGCGTGTGCCTGTGTTCCGAGTGCCATACGAGCACGATACGGGTGAGGCCGCTGAGAAGTCGTGAACGGCGACTGAAGAAGCGTGAATTCAGCGGGCGTGCTGGGCGAGCGTGGCCAGAACGGCCTGGAAATCCGCGCGCGGACGGAGGGGGGCAAACAACGGCTCGATGGGGACCGTCCAGCCGGTAAACGGCAATTCCGGGCGATCCACGAGCCGTTTCAGCAATCCAATCGCCTCGTCGTGCCGGCCGCGGACGGCGAGCAGGAACGCTTCCGCGAGGGTCGCCTCGCTGCCGCGACCGCCGCGCCTCAAGGCATCGATGGCGCTCGCGGCATGCGTGAAGGCGGCGTCGGCGGCGCGTTTATCGCCACCGGCGGCCCGCGCGGCGCCAAGCCCCACGAGCGATCGCGCATGTTCTGGAAAGAGCTCCAGAGCCCGGCGGAACATCACCACGGCGCCGGCCGCGTCGTTGGACTCGAGGCAGGCGAACCCCGCGCCGTCGTGCGCGTTCATCGCGAACTCTGCCGCGTAGAGCTGGGTGGGGCCGACGACGATTTCGCGATCGAACTCCGCCCGGGCTTCCTTCGCGTCGTGTTGCGCAAGCCGAACGAGCCCCAGCAGCCAGTGCAGCCCCTTCGCGGGATAACGCTGCCTCAGGTTTGCCTGGCGATCCTGAACGATCGTTCCCTCGCGCAGCACGGACTCCGCGTGGTCGAGCGCTCCGCGCGCGATGTGCACCATCGCCGCCTCGAAGTGTGCGAACGGGAAATCGGGATAGAGCTCCATCGCGCGCGCCAGTGCCCGGAGCCGACTCTCGCCCCATTCGGCGTGCGCGAGCCGAAACTGGTTGCCCCAGTACCCTGGCTCGAGCGCCACAGCGCGCCGTGCCGCGGACTGTGCCTCGCTGAATCGTCCGGCGCTCACGAGCAGGAACGCGAACGTCGCATGCGCCTCGGCCAGATCTCGTTCGAGCTCGATCGCTCGCTGCACGTGATCAATCGCGCGTAGGAGGAGCGCCGCGTCGGGCTGGTTCCCCGCGCGCGACATCTCGTACTGCCAGAACCGCGCGTTGCCGAGGCCGACGTGCGCGAGCGCATAGCGCGGATCCAGCACGACCGCGCGCTCGAAGTCGGCAATCGCGCCGGGAACCAGAGAGGCGTCGAGCGATTCGAGCCGCACCCGTCCCTCGGTGAATGCCTGATACGCCTCGAGGCTGCTGGTCTCGCGGTGCGTGCGGCGCTTCCCGGCGTCCCGCGCCGTGCCAAGCGTCTCGGCAAACTGGGCGACGATACGGTCCTGCAACTCGAAGACCTGTTCGAGCGCTCCGTCGGCCTTTGCCTCCGCGAGCGCCTCGCCTGAAGCCGCGTCGACGACCCGTGCGGTGATCCGCAGACGATCACCCGATCGCTGGAAGCTGCCGACCACCGCCAGATCGAGATGCAGGTCGCTGCGGAGCGCCACGAGGTCCACGCCGGTCCGGCCGACCGCTTCGACGACGCGGACGCGGTCGATGATGCGGAGGGTGCCTGCGGCGCGGAGGTCGTTGGTGACCGTTTCCGCGATGCCCGAGGAGAGCCACGCAAACTCGCGGTCGGTGCTCACGTTGGTGAAATCGAGGACCGCGATCGCGGGAGGTTTCGCGTCCGCCGTGGTATCGGGATCCGCAGCGGGCGATCCGTGCGCCGGCAAGGCGATCTCGACCGACGCGATAAAGCGGTAGCCGCGGCGCGCGACGGTCTGGATGTA
>JANNHC010000353.1:0-6456 GCA_031404215.1 Acidobacteriota bacterium | reverse complement strand
GATCATAAAATCTGGGACCGTTACGGCGTGCAATCCTGGCCGACGATGGTCGCCATCGACCCCGAAGGCAATGTCGCCGGGGCGATCAGTGGCGAAGGGAATTACGAAACGCTCGACCGCTTCATCACTGACCAGATCAAGAAGCATAAGGAAAAGGGCACGCTCGATGAAAAACCAATGAGGTTCGACCTCGTGCGCTATCGCGAGAAAGGCGATACGCCGCTCTTCTTCCCCGGCAAAGTACTGGCCGACGGACCCGGCAATCGGCTCTTCGTTTCGGACAGCACGCACCACCGCGTCGTCGTGTCGGACCTCGCGGGCACGGTGCAGGCAGTGATCGGCGCCGGCTCGCCGGGCAATAAAGATGGCGACGCGCGACTTCGTGCATTTGGACGCGCTGCTGTTCGACGCCGCCGACGTCTCCAGGACCTACCCACTCCTGTTCTTCACGCGGTGGATCACTCATTTCTGTGCGCCGCTCTTCGTGCTCCTCGCGGGGAGCGGCGCCTGCTTCCAGGCCATGCGCGGGAAGTCGAGATCGGAGCTGTCGAGGTTCCTGGCCATCCGGGGGTTGTGGTTCATCGTGCTCGAGATCGCCGTGTTCAGGATGTTGCTGATGTTCAACGCCGATTACGCGACGGTCCTCGGGTGGCTGCAAGTGATCTGGGCCATCGGCTGGGGCCTGATCGTGCTGGCGGCGCTCGTCCATCTCCCGCTCCGCGCGGTCGTGGTGCTGAGCGTGGCCATGATCGTCCTGCACAATGCGCTCGACGGCGTCCAGGTCACGACGTGGGCGGGACCGGGCACGCCAGTACCAGGGTTCGGGGCGTCTCTCTGGAAAGTCCTCCACCAGCCCGGCGTGATCTTTCCGTTGGGATTTCCGGGACCCGCCGTGCTGGTGCTCTACCCGCTCATTCCGTGGATTGGTGTCATGTCGGCCGGGTACGCGCTGGGCTCCCTGTACCGCAGACCTGAAGCCGATCGACGACGAATCCTTCTCTGGCTCGGCACCGGGGTGACGCTCGGCTTCATCGTGCTTCGCGCGCTCAACTTCTACGGCGATCCTGCGCCGTGGTCCGTGCAGAGCAGCGCGACCAGGACGGTCCTGTCGTTCCTCGCCCTGTCAAAATATCCGCCGTCGCTGCTGTACCTGATGATGACGCTCGGGCCGGGAATGCTGTTTCTTGCGTGGTTCGATCGCCCGGCGCGCGGACCGCTCGCGCGCGTGCTGATGACGTACGGCCGGGTGCCGTTCTTTTTCTATGTGCTCCAATGGGTCACGGCCCACGGTCTTGCGGTCGTCGTGACGAAGCTCGCCGGGAAGCCCACCGATCACCTGTTCAGCAACCTGGCGTTTTCACCGCCGCCTCCGCCTGGAACCGGCTTCGGTCTCGCAACCGTGTACGCGCTGTGGCTGCTCGGGTTGATCCTGCTCTACCCGCTCTGTCGCTGGTTCGACGGCGTAAAAGCGAGACGACGCGACTGGTGGCTCAGTTACCTGTAGCGACGTCTCGCTTGTTCAACCACAGACGGCAGTGTTGACCGAGTACTAGTTCGTCCCCTTCGCGAGCGCCAGCAGATCCGCCTTCGTCAACGGCCTGTCTGGGTTCGGCGCGTGGACGAGCACGTGTGCGTCGAAGTCCAGCTTCATCCGCTCCACGTTCCGCACGAGGACACCAATCGCCGGACTGACCGGCTGCCCAGGCGCCGGCACGTTGAAGTCGCCGGTAAAGAGAATTTTCTCCTTCGGCAGGAACGCGATCAGCATGCCGTCGCTGTGGTCGAGGCTCGTGACATGGTGCAACTCGATGGTGCGCGTGTCGTCCTTCAGCACTCTCTTGTCGCCGACGGCTTCCACCTTGGGTTTCCTGTTCGCCTTCGCGAGGGCATCCCCCACCAGTGTCCGCGGCGCGCCGAGCGCCTTTGCGAGAAAATCGTCGTTGTTCTCGTGCGTGATGATGGTGATCCCTTCCGCCACGAACGGAGCCAACCCGCTCGCGTGATCGAAGTGCGCGTGGGTATTGACGACATATCTGATTGGCTTGTTCGGGATCACGCGCTTGGTCTCCGCGATCACCGCGAGGCCCCGCGCTTCGTTCTGCCCGCCTTCCAGCACGACCACGTGGTCCTTCATCTCGACGGCAAGCGCAACATAACCGCCGGTGATCCGGTAGACGCCATCGGCCAGTTTCTGCGACTGGACGGCCGGCGGCGCCGGCGCGCCACCCGGCGCTCCCCCGCGGCCGGCCCCAGTGGCTCCGGCCGGTGGCGGAGGCGTCAGCAACGCCGTGATGTTGGCGGGATTCGCGGCGGCATTCGCGATGGCCGCTTCGAACGTCGGCCACCCGGCTCGCTTCTGCACGATCTTCGCCGGAACCTTCACGCCCCCGAAGTCTCGGTAGTCGGTATACGTCGCCTCCACCTGCAGGTCGCCGAGGATCGGGTGCTCGACCCATGTCTCGACCCGCTCGACCATGTGCTTGTCGTCGATGTAGCCGGTGACCGTGTAGGCCTTGCCTGACGGCGCCTTCAGAGGCGTCGTCCACGAGACCACGTTGACCGTCTTGCCGCCGGCCCGTTGAGCACGAACGGTCGCGCCGTTCGCGGCGGCTCCCTTCAGGAACCCCCATGGGGTGATCCAGATCTCCAGCTGCTGCGTCCAGGCCGGGTTCGCCGCGCTGATGTTCTGGTTCAGCGTCCCGGGCTGTGCCGGCGGCGCGCCCGGCGGCGCAGGCGTCATCGTCGTGCCGGTCGCCCGGGAAGCTGGCTGGGTGAAATCGATGGCGCGGGTGTAGTTCGTGATGCTGGTCGCAAGCACGTACGGCCCGCTGATGCTTTTGGTCTGTCCGAAATTGACGTTCGACGCGGTTCCCGAGTACGTGATCGCGTTCAGGTTTTCGGCGCCCATCGCCTTCAACGCCTCGCCGATGAGGGTTTTTGCATCCTGTGCCGCCGCGCGCCCATTGATACGATCGTCAAGAGGACCGAGCCTGCCATAAGCCGCCTGCGCATACGTGCCTCCAAATCCAAAATTTCAGCCAGGGGGATTATATGGGGATCGACGCGCGACCGGGGGATTACCGGCCTGATGGCACCGCGGGATTCCATCGCGCATCTGAAGACGTCCGGCGCCAGCCAGCAGACGATCGACGACAAGTGAAGCAGATGGAGGGGTTCAAGCGATGTACGACAATCCGCTGATGAATGCGGCGATTACGTTCACCGAGCCATTTTCCGATCGGGTTGCTCGTTAGGTTGATCTCGGCGGCGGTGTTGAAGAAGCGCGCGGCAACCCCTTGTGCAGTGCGCGCGCCTTGCGAAACCACGGGCGCTCGCGCCGGCGGATGTAATCCGGCATGGTCGCCTTCTTGCGAAGGATGCGCTCCCCCCACTCGCGAGCCTCGTCGTGGCGGCCCGCCTCGGCCAGAAAGCCCGCGTAGTTGTACTGGGTCTCCGACAGAGTGGACGTGCTCGTGACATCGGCGAACATCGCCGCCGCTTTGTCCCGCTCGCCGACCTTGGCGAGCGCATGCGCGTGCAAGCCGGCGGCGCGCTGGTAGTCATACTTCGGATCTCGCGCGGTCACCTTGTCGAGGTCGGCGACAGCGGCTTGGAAATCGCCCAGCGCCAGCGCCGTGAGCGCCCGGCGGTAGAGCGGGTCGATTGAATCTTCCCTGGCAAGAACCCGATCGAAACACTCGCGCGCCCGGACGAATTGCCGGTCGTCCAGATAGAGATCGCCCAGCTCCTCATAGTTGCCGATCGACGGGTTGTCGAGCACCATCGCCTCGAGCTGCTTGATTCGCTTGCGCCGTGGGAACACCTGGTACGCGCCGCGCAGCAGGCCGACGTCGGGCACGACCTCGATGAGGATGTAGGCCAGCGCGCCAAACCCGCCGAACATGAGGATGATCCAGAGCCAGTAGGTCTCCGGCCGGCGGCGCACGAAGTGCAGGATGGCGAGCGCCTGCAGGATGATTCCGTATGGGTAGAAGAGCCCGAACATACTGGCGGGCGACTATAGCAAAGCCGCGGCGGGAACACACGTCCTTGACGCGAACGACGGGTCGAAGCAGGTTCTCCTGCGGCGCTGCGGCGACGGGGTGGCGTTGAGCGGAGCGAGCAGCGCTTCGAGTGCGCAACTGTGAGCGCCGTCGCGGAGGTTTGAGGGGAATGACTACCCGGACGCACCGCGCAGACGTCGCAGCTTCTCGATCGGCCTGCGGAGAGAGTATCGCCGCTTGCGCATGTCCGCCCACAGATCGCCGATCCCGGCAAGGCGCTCATTCATCCCGCGGAGCGTGAAGCTGCGCGGTCCGGCCATTCCATCTTCCACTTCCTCCCAGGTGCACGGGGCCGACACTGGTGCGCCCGGCTGGGCGCGCACGGCATAGACGGCTGCAAACGTCGCGCTGTAGCCGTTGCGTCCGGTGTCAACGAGGATGCGTCCGCGGCGATCGATCTTGTGGAACTCCTGGGTCAGATGCGTCGGGTCGCGTGTCACCAGTTCGCCGCCGACGGCATGGGCAAACCCGGCCACCTCGCCCATGTGGGATTTTCCGTCGAGGGAGATGACGATGTGGAAGCCTTTGGAGCCGGAGGTCTTGATCCAGCTTGGCAGGCCAATCTCGTGCAGGAGATCGCGAAGCCCGAGCGCCGCGGTGCGCAGAATCGTTGGCTCCTCGTCTGACGGATCGAGATCGAACACGCAGAGGTCGGGGTGGTAGAGATCGGGGGCACGAGACGTCCACACGTGAGGGGTGATGCTGTTCTGATTAGCCAGCCAGAGCAGCGACCGCGTGTCGGTGACAATCGGGTGATGGACCGTCCCGTCCTTCTTCGGCACCTCGACCCGCTCGAGCCACTCGGGGAATCCCTTGGACACGTCCTTCTGGAAAAACCCGGGCGCCGCAATCCCGCGATGGTAGCGCTCCATCGTGATCGGCCGCGCCCGGATGTGCGGCACCATCACCGGCGCGACCATGGCGTAGTACTGGGCCAGCTCCCCCTTGGTAATCCCGGAATCGGGGAACAGGATTTTCTCTGGATGGGTGATCGCCTGGTTGTCTTTCATACGGACCGATCAGCGGTCCTGGCGGCGCACCGCGAGCAACCGCGAATGCCGCAGCTTGCGGTGCACGGTCCACTCGATGAACGCGACATGGACGACAATCTCGGGACGCACCCAGTGCGCGCGCAGTCGGGGCAGCCCGACAGCCTTGGTAAACGGCGGCGCCGGGATCGCCAGGGTGTCCAGCTGCGCGCGCAGCTCCCGCAGCAGCGTCGTATCGAAGCCGGTCCCGACCTTGCCGGCGAAGATGAACTCCGACTGATCGAACTGCCCGACCAGGAGCGCTCCGAGGCCGACCCGCGCCCCCTGCGGATCGGTAAACCCGCCCACGACAAAGTCTCCCGTCACCTCGCATTTCATCTTCAGCCAATGCAGCGAGCGGCGTGACTCGTAGGGGGAATCGCGCCGCTTCACGATGACGCCTTCCCACTCTTCGGCCGCGGCACGTTCCCACGGCGCCGCGTCCTCAATCGCTTCGACGCGCTGCAACGGTGCCCGCAGAGGCAGCCGGTTCAAGAGCGCGCGGCGCTGGTCGAGTGGCAGCGAGGTCACGTTCTGGCCGTCGATCCAGAGAATGTCGAACACGTGGTACGCGCCGCTGCGGTCCCAGGTGACTTCCCCGTCAAGGATGAGATCGGAGACCGGCAGGCTGGCAATCGCCGCCGCAAGGCTGGGGATGTGCTGCGAAATCCGATTGCGGGAGAACAGCCGGACCTCCGGGCCCTGCTTGAATGCCAGCAGGCGGATGCCGTCGAACTTGCGTTCGACGATCCAGTCAGGCCCGGTGAACCGCTCCTGCGTGAGCGTCGCCGCCATCGGCACAATCCATTCCGGCAAGGTCACGGCCAGACCGTCTCAGAGATACCGCATCCAGGGCTGGGGACGCGCCGCCTTGACGGTCGCGTACCACCGGCACAGCGGGTACAACGCGGCAACGACCACGACGAACACCACGTACAGCAGGGAGAGACTCCATCTCTGGTCCGGCGGCACGGAAACGTAGGGGGCCGTCGCAAACCAATCGGCATGGGTACTGCCGTCGCGCAGGTACCAGACCAGCAGAGCCGTGCCGTGAATCAGCGGGATGTGCAGCAGGTAATAAAACATCGGCACCCGGCCGACCGTCGTCAGCCAGCCGGCAAATCGGCCGCGGGCGCGGTCGGCGAGTCCCAGTGCGAGGATCGTCGGACCGAGTGTCATCAACAGAAACAGCTGCGAAGCCGGGTACTTGCTCTGGTTGAGGAGGCGGAACAACGCCGGCGGCGCGTTGGGAGGCGCCGGCGCCATCATGACGGCGAGTCCGCCACCCACCAGGAACAGCAGCGTCGCGGCCGCGCCGATCCGCACGCAGAGCCTGCGGCGCTCCGCCGGTTCGCGGATCATCA
>JANNHC010000352.1:0-3825 GCA_031404215.1 Acidobacteriota bacterium | reverse complement strand
AAATCCGACAGCACGAGGAGTTCGTGTGGGCGGCCACCCTGGCGGAACTGGCTGCGCCGGATTTCCCATCGCCCGACGCCCCCTGGGAACACGGTATTGATGACCCGCGGGGCGTCCCCGGTGAGGCATTCCGCGAGATCGAGGTCGCCGGCCCGCCGTCCCAGCAGGCGCTCTGACGGCTGGCTGAGAAGGCGCGCGCCCGCGCGATTGACGAACTTCAACTCCTGGTCCTCGTCGAACGTGAAGACCGCCACGTCGATTTCCGCCATCACCTTGCGCAGCAGCGTCGTGGCTTCGAGCGCGTCGAGGCGCTGATGGCGCAGCGTTTCGACGAGGGCGTTCACTTCGGTCATGACCTCGCCGAGGGGATCCCCTCCGTGCGCGCCTCGCGCGCGGATTGAGAAATCGCCCTCACCGAGCGCGGCCAGCAGGTTGGACAGCGTCTGGAGGGGCAGGACCACGCGCTCGCGCAGGGCGAACGCAAAGCCCAGACAGAACGTCAGGATGAGCACCGCGAGCGTCCATTGAACTTTAGGCGTGTAGTCGCCCGTCCACAGGAAGATCAGCGAAATGGCCGCCCCGGGGAGGGCCGACGCCAAGGCCATCAGCAGGATGCGGCGGTCGTGGCTCAGGCGTGGATGCCGGCGCTGGGTGTATCCCACCGCTCATTTATAACCCGTAGCGCTGTAACCGACGGTAGAGCGCGCTGCGGCTCAGACCGAGCGCCTTCGCCGCCTGGCTGACGTTGCCGTCGAAGCGCGTCATGGCCTTCTTGATCAGGAAGCTTTCGACCTCCTCGAGGCTCATGTCCTCGAGGCGTCCGCCGCCCTCGCGGCCGCCGCGCAGCGCGAGGTCCGCGGGCTTCACAAGAGGCCCCGGGGCCATCAGCACCGCGCGCTCGACCGCGTGATCCAATTCGCGCACGTTACCGGGCCATGGGTGCTCGAGCAGCATCTGCATGGCGCCGCTCTCGAAGCCGGTGAGGCGCTTCCGATAACGCTGCGCGTGCTGTCGCAGAAAATGCTGCGCCAGGAGCGGCAGGTCCTCGCGGCGATCGCGCAGCGACGGCAGTCGGATTTCGATGGTGTTCAACCGGAACAGCAGATCCTGGCGGAACCGGCCGACGGCCACTTCCTCGGCAAGATTCGCGTTTGTCGCGGACACGATCCGCGTATCGACCCGCCGGGTGCGGGACGATCCGAGCCGCTCGAACTCGCCGGTTTCAATGACACGCAGGAGCTTCGCCTGCTGGCTCAATGGGACGTTGGCAATTTCATCGAGGAACAGCGTGCCCTGATCGGCAAGCTCGAAGCGGCCGACGCGGTCGGCCTTGGCGTCCGTGAAGGCGCCGCGCACGTGGCCGAACAGCTCGCTCTCGAACACGCCCTCCGACACGCCACCCGAATTGACGATCACCATCGGGCGCGAGGCGCGGCTGGACACGGCGTGCAGCGCGCGCGCGACGACACCCTTGCCGGTCCCGTTCTCTCCGAGGATCAGCACGTTGGCGTCGGAGGGCCCGACGCGCGAGATGATCTGGAGCACGCTCTGCATCGCGGAGGATTCCGCGACGATCTTCGGCATGCCCTCTCCCCGCAGCAGCGAGTTCTCTGCCTCGAGGCGCTGTCCCTTCCTGAGCGCCTGACTGAGTTCAATCTGTGTCCGGATGATCGCGAGAAGCCGTGCGTTGTCCCACGGCTTCTGGACGAAATCCCTGGCGCCGCGCCGCATCGCCTCGACGGCGACTTCGACGCTGCCCCAGGCCGTCATGACGACCACCGGGAGCGTTGGATCGATGCCCTGGATACGGGACAACAGGTTGAGTCCCTCCTGGCCGGACGTCGTGTCGCGCGTGTAGTTGAGATCGATCAGCGCGACATCGAACTCCCGCGCTTCGATGGCGACAAGGACACCCGTCGGCGACGAGGCGGTTTCCAGCTGAAACCCCTCGGCCTTCAGCAGCAGACGCAGCGCCTCGAGCACATCAGGCTGGTCGTCGGCAATGAGCACGCGCGGCTCGCCCGAACGCACCGGATGCCGGACGTGCTCGGCCGATTCGTTGCGCGGATTGCGGAGATGGTCGGTGATGAGCATGTGTATGGCTGATTGTCGATCGCTGGTTGCTGATTGGGGCTGGAATCAGCCATCCACAAACAGCATTCGGCAATGTCTCGTCAGGGTCAGTGAGCGACGTCGAAGCCGCTCTCCTCGAGCTCCTTCTCGCCGCGATGCTTGCTGCCGTCCTCTTCGACCACGCGGCCGTCGAACAAGTGGATCGATCGATCGGCGTGCCGCGCGTAGCGCGGGTCGTGCGTCACCATGCAGATCGTCGCGCCCTCGCGGTGCAATTCACGCAGGAGCTCCATCACGGCCTCGCCGTTCTTCGAGTCCAGATTTCCGGTCGGCTCGTCCGCGAGGAGGATCGAGGGGGCCCCGGCGACCGCACGCGCCACGGCGACGCGCTGCTGCTGACCGCCCGAGAGCTGGCTGGGCAGATGTTTCGCGCGGTGGGCCATGCCCACCTTCTCGAGCGCCGCCATCACCCGCTCTTTGCGCTCCGCTGATTTCATGCCGCGATAAGTCAGCGGGAGCTCCACGTTTTCGTACACGTTCAGATCGCCGATGAGATTGAAGCTCTGGAAGATGAACCCGATCTCGCGGTTCCGCACGCGCGCGCGCTCGGAGAGCGGAAGATCCGCGACCGATTTGCCGTTGAGGATGTACTTGCCCTCGGTCGGAGAATCCAGGAGTCCGAGAATCGACAGCAACGTGGACTTGCCGCAGCCCGAAGGACCGGCGATGGCGATGTATTCGCCGGTCTTGATCTCCAGGTGGATGCCGGCGAGCGCGTGCGTCTCGACCTCGTCGGTGAAAAAGACCTTGGTGACGCCGTCGAGATGGATCAGCGTAGACGCAGACGTGTTCATCGTGGCTCCTTTTGACTCTTACCAGCTACGAGCTTCCAGCTCCAGGCCGGAGACGCTCAACCTGCGATGCGAATGCGATCAAACGAGTCCTGCGCTGACATGTCCGAGAGAATGACCTGGTCGCCCGGCTGCAGCCCCTCGATGATTTCAATCTGGTTCACCGAGCTGCGTCCGAGCTTCACGTTGGCCCGCAGGGCTTCGCCGTCGCCCGTCAGCTTGAACAGCCCGACGGTGCTGTTCTCCTGTCCGAAGGCCGGGCGCCCCACATAGATGACGTTGTCCAGCCGTTCGAGCTGAATGGTTCCGTCAACGCTCAGGTCCGGCCGCGCGCCGGACGGCAGCGGGCCCTCGAGAATGACGTCCACTCCGACCGTGCCCCCAGACGAGGCCGGGTCCATGCGGGCGACCTTGCCCTTGACGATGCCGTTGCGGGTATCGACTTCCGCGATCTGGCCGACCCTGATGTCCTTGGTCTGCGTTTCCGCGATACGGAGTTCCGCCTTGAGACTCGTGGGATTCGCCACGCGGGCGAGGTTGGTGCCCGGCCCGATCTGCTGACCGACCTCAACCGGCACCTGCTGCAGGACGCCACTCATCCCGGCCTTGACCTTCAGATCGTCGAGCTGCCGCTCGCGCAAATCGTAGGCGGCACGACGCTGATCGACGTCCGCTTCCTGCGGGGCGATCTGCGACTTGATTCCCGCCGTCTGCATCTCGAGGCGCCTTTGCCCGATGCTCAAACGGTTTTTCAACTCGTCGGCGGCGGACCGCGACTGCTTCAGCTGAATCTCCGACACGAGACCGTCCTTGTACAGCTTCTCCTGCGCTTCGAGGTTGAGTGCAGCGTTGTTGTACGACGCCTGTATGCCTGCGACGTCTCCCTGCTGATTGAGCAGCG
>JANNHC010000351.1:0-1991 GCA_031404215.1 Acidobacteriota bacterium | reverse complement strand
TCTCGGCGGATGGCCGGCAGGTGGCGTTTATCGCGCTCGGCGCGGCCAATCAGCACATCTACGTGCGGCGCCTCGACGAGTTGGAGTCGCATCAGGTGGCGGGTACCGAAGGCGCTCGTGACCTGGCGTTCTCGCCCGATGGCCGCTGGCTCGTCTTTCACGCGGGCAACAAGATTCGCAAGGTGAGCCTCTCGGGTGGGTCCCCGACGGTATTGGCTGACGCTGTGCATTCTCATGGGTTGGCGTGGCATCCGACCGAGGATGCGATTTACTTCGCGCCGACTCAGAGCAGCGCTATCTGGAAAGTGCCGGCCAGCGCCGGTAGTCCCGTGGCTGTGACGCAGCTCGATACGGCGCGCGGCGAGCGCTCGCACGAATGGCCCCTCATTACTGAAGACGGCCACACCCTGCTGTTCAGCGTGAACGCCAACACCGCGGTCTTCGACGAAGAAGAGGTGTCGCTGCTGACGCTTGGAACCGGCGCGCGTGAGACTGTCCGGACCGGTGGCGACGCGGTGGGCTTCACGGACGCCCGGGAGTTGCTGTTCGTGCGCGACCATTCCTTGATGAGCGCGTCCTACGATGCGACGCGCCATCTGCTCTCGCCGGAGGCCCGCGAGATGGTCGCGGGCGTGAGGCGCGGCAACGCCGGCACCACGGTGGGGCTATCGAGCTCGGGCACGCTCGCCTATGTGCCCTCGCCTGACGTCAAACGGCGATCCCTCGTCTGGATCGCGCCGGATGGGATGCAGACGGACGCGAACTTCGGCCGGCGGCACTTCACGGCCGCGAACCTCAGTCTGGACGGACGGCGTGTGGCCGTGGCGGCCAACGATCCTGACGGCACAATCTTTTATGTCGGGGACACATCGGGAGGCGCGCTCACCCCGGTGGCGACCAGGCAAGGCCCGACACCGGCAATGCCATGGAACCCTGATGGAAAGACGTTCGCTGTCCGTGATTTGCGCGCCGGACGCCTCTTGCGATTCTCGGCCCTGGGAGCAGGCGCCGGGGAACCGCTTCTCGCCGACGAGGCCCGAACCTTGCCAGAGCAGTGGACGCCGGATGGTCGCGGACTGATCTACAGTCGCCTGGAAACGGCGACTGGGCGGACCAGCATCTATCTCCTGTCGCTCGACACCTTGCCCGCGAAACGGTCGGTGATCGTGGACGGGGGTCAAGCTATCGCACGCGGCGCCTCGCTTTCGTCTGACGGGCACTGGCTCGCGTACGAATCCAACGAGTCGGGACGCTTTGAGATCTACGTGCAAGCCTATCCATCACCGGCCGGTCGGCTTCAGGTGTCGAGAGAGGGCGGCACGAAGGCGAGATGGGCGAAGAGCTCGAATCACGTGTATTTCATCACTGGTACCACGATCATGGTGACGACAGTGACCACGCAGCCTGACCTGCGGTCTGAAGCACCGCGTCTCATCGTTAACGAGCCGCTGCTCGTACAGGACGCTACTAGCAACAAGCCTTACGACGTTGCTCCGGACGGCCGCATTCTCGTCCAAAAAGAAGACGACAGCGTGCGCTCCGACCACATCGTCGTCGTGCAGAACTGGCTGAGTGAAGCCCGAGCGCTGCTCTCCACCCCGCGCAAGTGATCAAGACACCTCGTGATCGTTGCGGAGACTCTGACGAGCTGCGGCGCATGGCGCCGGTGACGAAGCGATGAGCCTCCGCGCCGGCACGCGCCTACGTTAGCGCTGCCCAAGGGCACGCCGGACTGTGCTCAATTGGACCCCCACGACGGGCGTATACTTTCGACTCCGGGAAGCGATGCCCTGGTAGGTTCATCTGCAAAGGAGAGACCCATGGGTTCGAAACGACCTGCTCGAAGGGAATTCCTGAAAAGCGGCGCCGCGTTGGCCGGTGGTTTCACCTTGGGAGCCGACGCGTGCCGTCAGCAGCATCGGCAGCGTGGCCAGGGCGCGGTGGTACGCCATCGCATAGGCAACCGCGTCGACGGCGGTGTCGAACAACAG
>JANNHC010000350.1:0-2589 GCA_031404215.1 Acidobacteriota bacterium | reverse complement strand
GGCTTAGTCACCGGTCGTATAGCACGACCAGTGAGGAGCCGCCGCGTTCAATTTTCAACAGCTACTGGGACATCCCCGAGCCTCTTCAAGTTCTCCACTCGCTGTGCGCTCGGGCCGCCGCTCCGCGGCGGTTCCCTCCGGCCCTCGCTTGCAGCCGCAGGCGCTGCTGATACCCCTCGGTGGTTCCATTCCGCTTCCTCTCAGCACGACCCGCTTCGGCGACGCGTCCGTATCGCGGGGAAAGGAACCGATCGCACGAGCGACAGTCAACTGAGGACGTAGCAAAACTCCGTCACTTCTTGTATATCTTCACCTGCACTCAAACCCGGAGCAGCCTCGAGATGCCTAGATTCAGAGCGATTGCGCTTTTCATGGTCATTCTGTCGGCCAGCGTGTCGGCCGGCCAGCGAGCCACGCCGAAACCAACCGCCGCCGCTGTCAACGCCGTCTCGTCGGAGCGTTTGAAGCGGCTCGATGCCGTGCTCCAGGAGCACATCGATCAGAACCGCATCGCTGGCATCGTTGCCCTGGTGCTGAAGGACGGCAAGCCGATCTACGAACGGGCGCTGGGTTGGAGCGACAAGGAAGCGAAGCGCCCCATGAAGGTCGATACGATCTTCCGCATCGCCTCGCAGACCAAGGCGCTCACCAGTGTGGCGATCCTCTCGCTGATGGAAGAGGGTCGCCTCACGCCAACCACGCCCGTCAGCCGGTTCATCCCCGCGTACGCGAAGACGACTGTGGCCGTCAAGGGTGAGGGGGGTGTTGCGACCGTGCCCGCGCACCGTGCGATCACGATTGCCGATTTGCTCACGCACACGGCGGGCATCTCGTACGGCACCGACGGCCTTGTCTCGGCTGAGTACGAGGCGAAGGGCCTCGGTCCGGCGGCGGGGTTCGGCTGGTACACCGCAGACAAGGACGAAGAAACCTGCGACTCGATGGAGCGGCTGGCAACGCTGCCATTCGTGGCGCACCCAGGCGAGTCGTACGTCTATGGCTACAACACCGACATTCTTGGCTGCGTTGTCGAGCGCGCGTCAGGCATGCGGCTGGACAAGTTTATCGCGGACCGAATCACGACGCCGCTCGGGATGAAGGACACACAGTTTTTCCTGGCCGCCGGCCAGCGTGATCGTCTGGCGACCGTATATTCGAGCGGCCCCGATGGCACGATCATCCGCGCACCGGCGGGGGCACGAGGGCAGGGCCACTACGTCGATGGGCCGCGGAAGAACTTCGCAGGGGGCGCCGGGCTGCTGTCCACCGCGCGCGACTATGCCCGATTTCTCGAAATGACCCGAAACGGTGGCGTGCTCGATGGCGTGCGGATTCTCTCGCCGCGAAGCGTGGCCCTCATGACGACGAACCAGAGCGGCACGCTCCACTCGACGACCGGTCTTGGATTTGGCTTTGGGTTCGAAACCGTCGAGCGATATGGTGTGGCCGGTCTGAGCTCAATCGGTGCCTACAGGTGGGGCGGGGCGTACGGATCGAACTACCTCGTGGATCCGGATGCGGGGCTCGTGGTGGTGTACATGATTCAGCAGATCCCGAACCGTACCGATCTCGGACAGCTCATTCCGCTCCTGGTCTATTCCGCGCTGAAGGATCCACCGCGCACGAGATGATCTCCTGCGATCATCCCTACTTCTTCTTCATGGCCGATTCCGGCACCGCGGGAGTCGTCTGCAGGATGCCGCGGGCCTGCACCAGCTTCTCCATGGCCGCGAGCTCGGACGGAAGGAAGTCGGTGAAGTTTTCGAACCCCGTATCGGTGACGACCCCGACATCCTCGTAGCGGAGGTAGAGGTTGTCTTCCCGCACCCACAACTGCGGATCCACGGAAAACACCTGGCCGGGCTTCAGGGGGCCGCCGGCATAGCGTCCGACGTCGTGGACCGCGAGGCCGACCGTGTGCGAGAACACGCCGCCGCCCGTCTCGACGAGCGTCCGAGCCGCCGTCTCATAGATCGGCTTCGAGAACCGGGTGCGGGCGAACACCGGCTCCATCGCCTGCTTCACATCGTCCATGATCTGGCGCGTCGTGAGCCCGGGCTTGATCCTGGAGAGGACGGCGTTCCGGTACTCGAGGATGAACTGCAGCAGCTCGCGCTGCCAGGCGTTGTATTTCCCGTTGACCGGCCATACCCGGCCGATGTCGCTCGTGTAGTAGCGATAGTCGGGCGCGTAATCCATGAGCACCAGGTTTCCGTCCTCGAGCATGGAGCTGTTGCGGAAGTAGTGCATGTTGTTGATGTTGTTGGTCCCCGTCGCGGTGATCGAGCGGTATCCCTCGAGTCGGGCGTCGTTGACGAGGAAGATGTAGCGCGCCGCTGCATCGAGCTGGTATTCCGTGACACCCGCTTCGGTGCTGCGCATCGCCTCCATCATGCCGAGGCCGGCGATCTGCGACGCGCGACGGATGAGCGCAATCTCGCGCGGGCTCTTGATGCTGCGCATCTCGTCGAGGATCGGATTCAGGTTCCTGACGTCGGCGCGAGCATTGCGCGCGCGGAGCAGCTCGACGAAGCGCCGCTGGCGCGAGACACCGCCGTCCCAGTAGTCGTTCACCCGGGCGGTCTCAGA
>JANNHC010000349.1:0-3945 GCA_031404215.1 Acidobacteriota bacterium | reverse complement strand
CATGCAGTTTTTGAGCGATATGGCGGTTCGCGCGGCCAGATCCTCCGCAAGCGCGAGCTCGGATGTGCTGAAATCGCGCAGTGATGGTCCCATTCCCAGCAACAGCACGCCGATCTTGAGCGCGCGCGCGCGCGCGAGCAGCGGCAGCACCGCGAACACGCGTAGTGCGAAACCGGGTTCCAGGGGCACGGATTCTTCCGCTGCGCTTAACCGGCCTTTAAGCGGCATAGCCGTTGCCGCCGGCAGTGTAACGATCTGCGTGCTGCCGCTTGCCAGCGCTTGCTCTACCGCACTTGAGATTACGGCGTTTTCAAGACTCGTCACGCTCAGGGTGCGGCAGCCGCCATCGCGCCCTTGCGGGTTCCAGCACAGTTCGACCCGACACACCACACCCTGCTCATCGGTGCGCGTAGTATCGCGGCAGCCCATCGTAGCGGCCGACGAAGATGAACCGGTAATAACTGTCGACGTACCGCTTGTACATCTCGGCCAGGCGGATGTGGTCCTCGATCCGCTTGTTGGGAACGATACGCCCGACAAAGAGGATGTTGATCAGACCGTCACCGAGAATGGTTTCGAGCGCGGGACGCCGGGGCGCGTGCGTGATGCGCTCGGTGTTGACGGCAATGGGCATGACGCCGGTCGGCGCAAACCCCAGGTCTTCCAGCTCCTGCCGGTTGAAGTCGGAGTCCCCGAGGGCGAGATCCACGTGGCCGGCGAGCGTCCGCAGTTCCTCGCGTCCGAGCGCCGCGAGCCGGAACAGGCCCGCGTCGTAAGGAGCGAAGAATGCCGCCGGCGTGATGTTGTGATACTGCAGCACCCGCGCTCCGTCCAGCGAGGCAAACGCCTGCGTCATCGGCGAGGGGAGCGCGAAATGAAATACTGTGACATCCCCCCGGCGCGCGGCGGGATCCGAAAACGCCCGCACATCCCCGCGCAGTTCGTCGTCCATCGTGAGCGCGAATAGATCGGACGTGTGTCCCGCCGCCCGCAGCATCCCGCGCACTCGCCGCGCGCTGTCGCCGATCGCGTCTCCCGTGTGCGCGGCCGGGACCCACTGGTTGATGATCATTCCCCGGTCGCCGGTCGCGGATCGAGGGGCAACGCCCGGTACAGGGCCGGCCGGAACTGCCGCAGTTCTTCGAGGCGCTCGAACTGGTCGAACTGCTGCCAGAAGTCCCACGCGACCTCGGGGGCCTCGCGGAGAGGCATGGCGAGCGTCGCCTCGACGAACCGCAGCAGCGTGCCGCCGAAGTCCTTCTGGCGAAGCCGCTGCAGCGCGGCGTCCTGGGATTGGACGACGGCGTCTTCCATGCGGGGATCGTCGAGCACGGCCTCCATCAGCCGCGCGATGTCGAAGGCGTCTTTCGTCTCGTACAAGACGCCCCCGCCATCCATCGTCGCGGGCACGGCCGTGGCCGCGTAGGCCAGCACCGGGATTCGCTTGTGGAAGGCCTCGATAATCGGCACGCAGAAGCCTTCGTGTTCGCTGGCGCACAGGAACAGATCGGCGACGTCGTAGAGAGCCGTCAGCTCCTCGTTCGACACGTGTCCGAGGAAATGCACGTCCGGGGTGCCGAGCCGCGCGATGAGCGCGTGCAGCATCGCCAGGTACCGTTCGAATCCGCTGTAGGAACCGACGAGCAAGAGCCGCGAGCGTGGATTGTGGCGCGTGCGGTAGGCGTGGAAGGCGCGAATCACGTCCTCGAACTTCTTGTTCGGGATGACGCGCCCGACGAACATGATGTTCGTCCACTCGTCGTCGAAATCCGCGGCGAGGGTGCGGTCGGGGGCGCCGTCGAGATGGGTAAAATCCGGCAGGACCGGAAGCACCCCCGTCGCGTGAAAGCCGAGCGAGGCGAGTTCCTGGCGGTTGTATTCCGAATCCCCGAGCGCGAGCTCCGAGCGGGCGATGTACGCCGTCAGCTCACGCCGCCCGTGGAAGCAAAGCTTCACGAGATCCTTGTGGACTCCGATGAAATACTCGGGCGGCGTGATGTTGTGGTACACGAGCGCCATCCGGCCCGGCAGGGCGTACGCGGTGCGGGAGGCGCGCGATCCAATCGAAAAGTGGTGAATCAGCAGATCCGATGGTGCGACGCCGCCGACGAGGTCGCGATAGTCGATCGTGAAATCCTCGAGCCGCGGATCGGCGGTTTCGACGAAGATCTCCGATTCGTACCCCGCGCCGCGAAGCACGCGCTGGATGCCGAGGACCTCGTGGCCGATCGCGTCTCCGTACCCAAGCGTGGCAAGGACCTGGTGAACGCGCGGACGCGGACGCTGGACGGCGCTCATGCGGATTGCGGGAAATCGCCTGATGGCCCGCGTCCCGTCGACGCCGCGCCGGATGGAATCGCAGCCAGCACGTCGGATGCCGGCCTGAGATCGCGGCGCCGGCGAGCCAGCCAGCCGGGAAGCGGCTCGAGCGGCTTGCGGGGCGCACCGGCCGCGTCTTCGCGTTTGAGCCGGTCGAACATGTCCAGGTATTTGCGCTCGATTACGGGCCAGGTATAGTGACGCAAAAAATAGTCGCGGCCGTTGCGGCCGAGCCGTTCGTGCAGCGGTCCGTTCGATTCGAGCGAGTACAGCGTCTCGGCGAATTCCTCGTACCGCTCGTAATACAGCCCGGCCTCGCTGCGAATGCATTGTCCCTTCAACACGTCGCAGCGGCCGTTGGCGAGCACCGGGCGTCCAAGCGCCCACGCTTCAAGCGCCACCATCGACAGGCTCTCGAAATAGGACGGCATGATCAGCAGGTCGGATGCCGCTATCGCGTCGAACTTGTCCTCGTCGGGCAGGAACCCGAGGTGGTGGATGCGAGGGTGAGCCGGAACCGGCATGATTGCGCTCCCGATGAGGACCAGATCGAGGCCGCGCGGAAAGGTCGTCGCATAGCGCTGGAAGAAGTCGAACAGCTCCTTGCAGCCCTTGTTCTCGTCGATGCGCCCGACGTAGATGGCAAACGGGCGGTGGATGCCGTAGTTCCGCGTGAATCGCCCTGCGTCGGAGCGTGACGGGACGTCCGAACCCACGCCCACCACCACGCCGGGAACCTCGTCGTTACGGGCGGCGGCGTGGATCATCGCTCGCTCCTCGTGCGAGTTGTACATGACTGCGCGCACACCCCGGAACGTTGGGCCGAACATCGCGAGCCCGATCGCGGGATCGCGTTCGGCTGTCGGCACGAGCACCGCCTTCGAATGCACGCGCCGCGCGCCGTGCCAGGCGTGGTAATAGCGGTAGCTGAAGAGCAAAACGAAATCGAGACTGACGGCCGCGCGATCGAGGTAGTCAATCATCGCCGGGCTGGCTGGCCCTTCGCTGTCGAGCCACGCGATCTCGTCTGCCAGCGAATGTGTGCGGTCGAACACGCGGTGCGAGAGCCGGCCGAACGCGTACGGATCGCGCTCGTGTCGAACCGGGAATCGGCGGACCCGGATGCCGTTGACGTGATCAACGCCGGCAGGCCGCTCGTTCCGCCACGTCACGTAATCGCGGGCGCAGGTCGTGACGACCTCGACCTCCGCATGCCGCGCGAGCCGCTCCGCGACGTATCGAGCGTGCAGCTCGGCGCCCCCATTGATATCCGCGCCATAGCGCTGGACCACAACCGCGAGCTTCACGATTCCGTGGTGTCTCCGCCGCCCGCCGAGTGAGTCTCGCCCGCGAAGCCCCGATCCTCCGCCTGCCCCCTCCCAGCCTCGCCGTGGGCTGTCGTCGCCCCCCCGGGCCCCGTGGCCCCCGTGTTCCCCCCGGCACTCGCGGCCCCCCCGCCCCCCGGCCTCCGTCCCCGCCGCCGGCGGCGGCAGCGGCGTGGCGTTGACCACCACGTCGAAGCCCGCCGGGTCCTTCGAGCCGGTGCGAACGACCAGCTTCGGATAGTGCTCGCGTAGCCGGCCGGCCAGGGCCTGCACCTGCGCGTCGCTGGCATCGAACAGCGCC
>JANNHC010000348.1:0-5672 GCA_031404215.1 Acidobacteriota bacterium | reverse complement strand
GCAGCGCTGATATCGGCCGGGCCAGGGTTCTTCAATATCGCCATGTCGGCCTGGGCCGAGCGCAGTTGGGCGCGGGCGCTCGCGATGTCGCTGGCGCGCGCGTTGCCCTGCTGCTGCTGCTTCAGCGTAATTTGGGCCGCTTCGAGCTGGGCCTTGGCGGTGCGAATATCTGTCTCTTTCGGGCCATCCTCCAGCGCGCTGATCGCCGCCTGGGCGCTCTTCAGGTTCGCCGCCGCCTGGAGCACCTGCTGGTCGATTGTGTCGAACGAGCGCGCCTATCATTCCGTGCTCCCGGAACTGTCGCGGCGACATGTCCGCGGCGGTGCGTATATCGGCGTCGGCCCGGATCAGAACTTTTCCTACATCGCCGACATCCGTCCCTCGATCGCGTTCATCGTCGATATCCGGAGGGACAATCTCTTGATTCATTTGCTGTTCAAGGCGCTGTTCCAGCAGGCGGGCAGTCGCATTGAGTACCTCGCCATGCTTTTCGGGCGTCCCGCGCCCCCCGAGTTCGATGGCTGGAGGGACGTGCCGATCAGCCGCCTGACGGAATACGTCCGTCGACCAGCGCTGGATGTGAAATCGCTTGCCGCTCTTCGCCTGCGGCTCGACGAGGTGGTGAAGGAATTCGGCGTGCCCCTGTCCGCCGCAGATCTCGGAACGATCGGTCGGTTCCATCGGCGATTCGTCGAGAAAGGATTGGCGCTGCAGTTCCAGAGCGCTGGCCGTCCACCGCAGGACTACTACCCGACGTACGAGCAACTTCTGCTTGAAACGGACGGTGAGGGGCGCCAGCGCAATTACCTGGCGTCGGAGGAATCGTTTCAGTTCGTCAAGGCGTTGCAGGCGCGCGACCGGGTCATCCCCATCGTAGGCAACCTGAGCGGCCCGTCGGCGCTTCCTGGCATCGGCCGCGCGATAGGAGGGCGCGGGGAAACGCTGTCCGCGTTCTACGCCTCCAACGTCGAGTTCTATCTCGAACGTGACGGAAGTTACCTTCGATTCATCGCCAACGTGTCAGGCATCCCGCGCACGCCTCGCAGCGTGATCATCCGCTCGATCTTCGGCAGAGGCGGGGGCCGAAGTCTTTCGGTCGTTCAGAATCTGGACGAGCTCGTCTCGTCATTCGCGGTCTCTCGCTGACGCTTGCCGCGCCGCAGCCTTCTCTTCTCACGCCCAGCGCATCCGCTCCGCGCTTCCTACCGGGTGACGGCGCCCAGGATCGCTCCGCCCACCAGCAACGGGAGCAGAACCATGACCATGACAATCCAGCAGACGACGGCGGCAATCAGGCAGACGGCGACCGCGCGCCATAGCTCGGTGTAATCGAGCACTTCGCGGACGGCGACGACGCCGAGCACGACCATCCAGATCCACACGACGAATGAGACAAGGGGTCCGAGGAACGGGATGATGGCGAGCACGTTGAAAACGCCGGGCGACGCGGTGAAGCCGATGACGCGGAACGCTTCGTGGAAATCCGCTTTTGTCGAGGGCTCGGGCATCACCTTCGTGCCGATCAGCACGACGAGCGCCGTCCACAAGGCGTACACGATGAGGTTGACGACCAGGCCCATCATGCCGGCCATTACGCCCAGGCGCCAGATATTGCCCACGAGCGACGCGACGCCGGCAATCACGATGACCGTGACGGCCTGGCTGAGAGCTGTGGGATCTGCTTCGATTTCCTGGAACGTCTTAACGTCCGCTCTCATTGCGCCGGTCATGCGTTCTACGAGACTCGCCATGCATCCTCCTGCCGCGACTGCGCGGACGCGACAGTCTAGCACCGCGGCGCCGATCGGCGGGCGAGAGGCAGACGGCGGGCCGGATCAGGACTGGGCGCCGCGAGCGCCGCTTGCCAGGCAGCTCCGCACGGCGTCAACCAGGCGGTCTGGTGAGACGGGCTTTCTGAGGATGCATGGCACGTCGAGGTGATCGAGGCTCATGTCCGAGCCGGTCACGATCACGACCGGGATGTCACGGGTGTTCGCGTGGGCGGCGATTTCCTGCTGGACGACGAGGCCGCTCATCGTGGGAAGCATCAAGTCGAGGATCACGATATCGGGTGTCAGCTGATCGAGCAGACGCAGCGCGGTCACGCCGTCGTCTGCTTCGATCACCTCGTAACCGCCGAATGCAAGAGCGGTCCGATACATCCGTCGCACGTCCGGATCGTCCTCGACGATGAGGACTGTTCGCCTGGCGCCCAAGCCAATATCATAGCGAACGATTGGATTAATGCCATCCCCAAATATGGTTCGGCTGGAGTCCTAGCTCAGCCACCTTCAGACTGGGCTTCGAACTCGGGCATCGTAGGGTGGACGGTTGACGGCGCTCGCGGGAGTGACCTACCCGCGAATTCGAAGCGCCATCATCGTCGCGTCGTCGAAGGGCTCGGCCAGCCCACGGAATGCGGTGACCTGCGCTTCGATTCGTTGAAGTACTGTGTCGATGTCCTGCGCCTGTTCGACGGCGAGACTCGCCTGGAGACGTTCGGCGCCAAACATGTCTCCCTCGGTATTTTCCGTCTCGACGAGGCCATCGGTATAGAAGAACAGGAGGTCGCCGTCAGCCAATGCGATGCGGGCTTCGGTGTAGCCGTGGCCCGCATACAAGGCAATCGGCATGCCCGTCGAGCCGAGCGGCTCGATGCCGCCGCCCTTGCGTAGGATGAATTGCGGATTGTGCCCGGCGTTTACGTATCGAAGCAGCCGTCCGTCCATTTCCAGAATCGCGAGGAACAGCGTCAGGTAGACGCCGCCGGGCGTGTTCTGATCCAACTCGCGGTCGAGGCGATCGGCAAGCTGCGCGAGATCCGTTTCGTGGGGAAGGCGCGCGCGCAGCGTGGCCTGGATGTTGGCCATCAACAGGGCGGCGCTGACGCCCTTACCCGAGACATCTCCGACGAGCAGGGCCAACCGACCGTCGGGCAGAACGAAGTAATTGAAGAAATCGCCGCCGACCTCGCGCGCGGGAATCGAGACGCCCCAGATTTCCGCCGGTCCGGATCGCAGCGAACCCCGCGGCAGCATCTCGGTCTGGATCAGTCGCGACAGTTCCAGTTCGCGCCGCAGCCGTTCCTGCCGGACCGCGAGCGCTTCGTGGCGCTCGAGGTCCTCGGCCATCTGGTTGAAGGCGCCCGCGAGCGCGCCGAACTCGTCTTTCGACCGCACGGGCACGCGGGTGCGGAAGTCGCCACCCGCGAGTTGCCGCACGCCGCGAGTCAAGGTCGCAAGATGCTGCGTCATGCGGTGGGAAATCGGAATGATGCCGACAAAGGCGAGCGCGATGACGAGCAAGCCGAGGCCGAGGTTGCGCACCGAGGCGCGGCGGATTTCACGAAGCGATTCGGCGATGGGCCGGGCGATGCCGAAGATGATACCGCTCGGCGCTTTTCGCGCCACGACGATCCAGTCGCCGGTCCGGCGCGGGGTTCCGGCCGCGGCCACTGGCGCCGTGCGCTCGACGCCCAGGGCCTGGAGACGCGTCTTGTCCGACGCTTCGGGCGTATAGAGCGCACCCTGACGATCGAGCGCGAACGGAATTTCTCCCTGGTCGCGCCGGGCGAAGGCCAGCACGGCCCGCAGCGTTCGGTCGAGATTCAGCGTGGCGTTGGCGCGGCCGATGATGCGGCCGTCTTTCTGCACGGAGACTTCGACTTTGCGGCCTTCGACGTCCACGGGGATCCGGTCGCCCGCGGCGCGGGCCGCGGTTTCGCGGTTGAGCGCGGCGGCCATGGCCTTGAGACCTTGTTGATTGGCGGCCAGCTGCTGTTCGATTCGCTGGTCGATCATCGCGCGGACCGTCGGGTCCGCCGCGGCCACCCCGGCCGCGGATGCTGCGCGGGTCGCGTCCTCGACGATCCTCGGGATGTCCATCACGATGACCTGGGACCCCGGCGGGGAAGGCGGGCCCGGCGGCCCGAAGCGGCCGGGCGCGCGTGGCCCTCGTGACCCGCCGGGTGACCCGAAACGGCGGCCATCGGGTCCCCCGCGCCGCGTCGCCGGAATGGGAATCGGAATGCTATTCGAGTCGGCCGCGGCCTGCGCGGGCATGTCCGGTGAGGGGTGGAACTCGACCCGATCGACAAGCGCCGCCGTATCGCCGAGCAGCGGCGCCACGCTCTCCCGGACCAATTGCGGATCGGGGTTGAACGCGCCCCGCGGCGACCCTGTGCCCGCGACGAACATCCGGTCCATGCGCCGGCCCACATCCGTCGTGATCATTTCCATGCGCCGGCTCACCTCCGTCGCGCTTTCCGTGGCCTCGCGCTGCGCGGCGCGCTCGAACGCGTGCACGGACGACAGGTACGACAGGAACGTCACGGCCGACAGCGGGACGACCGAGAGGAGGAGAAACGCGATGATCAGGCGGGTTCGGAGCGACATCAATTGCACCGTGTCAAGAAGCAGTCTAATGTAGGTACGAATGGAGTGGCGCGTGAATCCGCACGTCGCGGCGGCAGCGGCACGAAGTGGGCCACGGTGACGGCGGTTCCGGGCTTTGGCCGGTGGAAGGTAAGGAACATCGCGTGACAAGAATGCTATCGACGTGGGTCATCGCAATGGCTGTCGGCGTATCGGTGGGCGCCCAGAAGGAACTCGATCGCCTCCAGAACAGCGCGATCGTCCTCCAGGAGATCCTCGGCATGCCTGACAGCATTCCGAAGGATCTCCTCGACCGCGCGGAGTGCGTGATCATATTCCCCTCAGTGAAGAAATTCGCCGTCGGGGTAGGAGGCAGCTATGGACGCGGCGTGATGTCGTGCCGCGGCGGCCAGACATTCGACGGTCCGTGGGGCGCGCCGGGGATGTTCGCGCTCGAGGGGGGCAGTATCGGATTTCAGCTTGGCGGGCAGGCGACCGATTTCGTGCTGCTCGTGATGAACGATCGCGGTGCGGACTCGGTGCTGGGCAGCAAGATCAAGCTCGGGGCGGATGCGTCCGCCGCCGCGGGGCCCAAGGGCCGGACGGCCGGCGCCTCGACCGATCTCGCGATGCGCGCTGAAATCCTGACGTATTCCCGATCGCGCGGCCTCTTCGCCGGGGTCTCCCTCGAAGGGTCCACGCTTCGGACCGACGGCGACGCGAACGAAGCGGTCTACGGACGGCAAATCGAGCCGCGCGAGATTGTGCGCGGCAGCAGCGTTCCGGTCCCGGCCGGCGCAGCGCCGCTCGTGGATCTGTTGAACCTCCGATCGCCGAAGAATCTATCCCGATAAAGATAAGGTTCTGCCGGGGTAGCACTCCGCAGCGCCTTGTGGAACCTCGTAGATTACGTGGCGTCGAGCACGCGCCGGACCTCGTCGATGAGTTCCAGCGGCTTGAAAGGCTTTTCGAGCAGCGGCCGCACTTTATCGATGGCGCTCTCCAACTCGCCGGCGTACCCTGACATGTAGAGGACGCGCGCGCGCGGTTGCGACGCGCGCAGACGATCGACCATTTCCCAGCCGCGCATCCCCGGCATCATGACGTCCGCGAGAATGAGATCGAAGGAGTCGGGCTGCGCGGCTGCCAGTTCGAGGGCCTCGGCAGGCCCTGGCGCTTCGACGACGGTGTAACCCTGGCGCTGGAGTATTGTTCGTGCACCGGCCTGCCCGCCAGCGGCATCTTCATCATCAACCCGCCGCATACGCTGAAGGCCGAATTGCAGGCGGCGCTGCCGCA
>JANNHC010000347.1:0-4806 GCA_031404215.1 Acidobacteriota bacterium | reverse complement strand
GGGACCTATACCAGGCGCAGTCGGGCCGCCAATTCTCCAATGCCCAGGAAGCACAGCGCTACCGGCGTGACCGCATCCTTGAAATCGACGAAAACCTGCGCAGCTTGCAGACGGGACCGCAAAGTCTTCGAACCCAGGATCAGGTTCGGCAGTTGCAGTCGCACCGATTAACCCTACAGGACGCCATACAGCGCGGCTCGAACATGCCGCTCGACGGCGGCACGATCGTGCCGGCCTTCGTCTCACTGTCGCTGGGGAGCGCCTTCTTCCGTCTGGGGCGGTTCCCCGATGCCGAGCGCGAGTACAAGACAACCGTGCAGACGGATCCCAAGGTCGGAGAGGCGCACAGCAATCTCGCAGCCTTGTATCTCGAAGCGGGGCGTATTGGAGAGGCGGAGGCCGCCGTCAAGGCGGCCGAGAAGACAGGGTTCAAGGTCAACCCCATGCTGAAAGACGACATCGCGGCCGCGAAGAAGAAATCGGACTGACAACCAGGGCCTCACGGCCGCGCGGCATCCACCAGCTCGAGACGCTTGAAATACGTGCGGTAGAAACCGCGGTCGCGGGTCAGCAGACGATCGGCTTGAGTCAGCGCATGCGCCCTCGGGGCCGTGACCGCGCTGGCAGGGGTTTCGGCGTCGAAAGCGGCCTTCTCCGTTCGTCTTCGTTCGCTGCGTTCCTTCGTGTTGAACTCCGCTATCTCCGTCAGCGAAGCGGGGTCGAACTCCAGATTCAACCGACCACGGCCGGAATCCCGATGCGGTCGAGCGCCGCGTTGAGATCCGCCGCCGTGAACGGCTTCTCGAGCACTGGCACGTCCCGCAGCGAGTCGTCCACATCCACCGGGGACTTATCGCCCGTGATGAAGATGAAGCCCCCCACAAGTGTGGGGTACCTGGTGGTCAGCTCCCGGTAGAGATCCGTCCCGTTCATCCCCGGCATCAGCACGTCGCAGAGCACGAGGGAGATCGGAGCGCCCCCCGCTGCGGCGAGCGCGGCCTCCCCCGAGTCCGCCTCGTACACCTCGAACCCGCGCCGGGCCAGCAGCCTGGCTAAAAGCCGCCGGATCGGTTTCTCGTCGTCCACGATGAGTGCGCGGAGATCGGCAGGACCGCGCTCGGCAGCCGGGGACGCCGCGGCCTGCTGAACGGGCTCGGCGTACGCGGGGAGCGTAAGCCGGAAGCAGGCGCCAGCCGTGCCGTGGCAGAGCTCGAGCGATCCGCCGTGCGCCGCGGCAATGCCGTGTGAGATCGACAAGCCGAGCCCCGTTCCCTGTCCCACCTCCTTGGTGGTGAAGAACGGCTCGAAGATGCGCCCTTGCAGCTCCGGCCCGATTCCCGGGCCGTCATCGGCCACTTCGACCACCTGGTGCCTGCCGAACCCATAGCTGCGCAGGGTAATCCGGCCGCCCTTTCCGGACATCTCGATCGCCTGCTCCGCGTTCAGCACCAGATTGAGGACGATCTGCTGGATTTCTTCGCGGTTCGCGAGCGCCTGGATTGGCCCCTGGTGGAGATTCATCTCGACCGCGATGTTGTTCTGCTGCAAGTGAAACTCCCGCAGCACGACCGTGGCGCGAATAATCTGATTGAGGTCGACGGCTGTCCGATCCGGAGTGCTGCGGCGGACGAACGACAGAAGGTTGCGCACAATCTGACCAGCGCGAGCGGCCTCGCGCCGGACGAGGTCGAGGTCACGCTGCATCGCCGGCGTCGTCGGCTCCTCCATCATCAGCTCGACGGAGCCGACAATCGTCTGGAGCGGGTTGTTGATCTCGTGCGCCACGCCCGCCACGAGCTCGCCGATTGCTGAAAGGCGCTCGCTGTGCACCAACTGGTCCCGCAACTTCAGCTCGTCGGTCGTGTCGCGCTCGACACCCACGAAATGCGTAATGAATCCGGCAGGATCCTTCAGGCCGACCACGGTGCAGGCGGCGGGGAACGTGGAGCCGTCGCGCCGGCGTCGCACGACGGTGCCACGCCAGATGCCGCGCTCGCGGACGGCGGTCGTGATGTGCGTGTCAAGCGTGTCAAACCCACGCTCCATGTGGTCGGTGAATTGCAGCCCCGCCAGCTCCTGGCGCGAGTAGCCGAGCGCCCGCACGAACGCGTCGTTCGCGTGCTCGAAGCCGCCGTCCGCGCGCGTAATGAGGATCAGGTCGCCGGTCTGCTCCGTGGCCGCCGCCAGCAGGCGCATCCGCGCGCCCGCCCGCTGAAGCTCGCCTCCCTGCGCGGCGAGCCTGAGCGTCAGCAGGCCCAGACCCGCAACCGTGACCAATCCGGTGAGGAGGGCGCGGAACGAATCGGTGGCGCCGCCGAGCGGCTGGAAGTAGATCGTCCCGTACCCGACAAGTGGAATAAAGAATACCGGCGCGGCCGACACCGCCACGTGGAGCGGCCGGGCCGGGGCTTCCACGCTGTCTGATTCCGCCGGAGACTCGGGCGCCGCGAGGGCCGCGCGCGCGTAGCAGAGAAACGGCAGAATCCACGCCAGATCGTACAGCGTGCCGCTCTGGTAGTTGCCGCGGACGATCGCAAGGCTCGTCGTGATCCGGAGAAAGAATCCGACGCCGGTTCCAATCGTCAGCCACAAGTACGCGGGATACCACGGCGTGCGGCGCGCGACGACCATGACCGCCGCGGTCGATCCAAACAGTAGCGCGCGGTTGAGCTGCACGAGCTTGAAGAGCGGGACCTCCTGGCTGGCGCCAGGCGTCAGGCCAGGAATCAGGATGAAATACGAGTAGATGAACACCGCGAGGAGACCGTAGCTGGCGAGCACGAGGCCGACCGTACCGACAGATTCCGAGCGCACGCCCCGATGCGGGCGGGCGAAAAGCGCGATCAGCGGCCCGATGCCTCCGCACAGGCTGAAGACGGTGTGCCACTGCACCCATGACGGGCGATTGAGCACAATCTCTTCGAACGCCCATCCCAGATGGCCGATGACCCAGAGGCCAACGCCGATGGCGAATGTGTCCCAGAACAGCCGATGGCAGCCTGCCCACCGCGCGCGGCGGTGCAGGATAACGGCGCACACGCCGATGGGGGGCAGCAGGAGGCCCAGGTTGCCGAAGATCGACAAGGCCAGGGCGTGGTCCCGCAGGATCCACCCGATCACCGCGTAGGCCAGGACGTAGCCAAGCCCGATCGACAGATACCCCACGCGCGGTCCCGGAAAGAGACGAGCTCCTGCTGTGGGCTCTCGGGGCTTCAGCGCCTGGTCTCGAGTCTCAGATCTGTTCAACATCTATCTGGGCACGTTGAAGCTTGCCGCTGAAATCGATGTAGATCGATTTCCATTCCGAAAACACATCCAGCGCGGCAACACCGGCTTCCCGGTGGCCATTACCCGTGTTCTTCGTGCCGCCAAACGGCAGGTGCACCTCGGCGCCGATGGTGGGCGCGTTCACGTAGAAGATGCCGGTATAGAGATCGCGCATCGCCGTGAACGCCCGGTTGATATCCTGCGTGTAGATCGAGGCCGACAGTCCGTACTCGACGCCGTTGCCGATCGCGATCGCTTCGTCGAGCGAACGGCACGGCATGACCGACACCACGGGCCCGAAGATTTCCTCGCGGGCGATGCGCATGGCGGGGGCCACGTCGGTGAACACCGTCGGCTCGTGGAAAAAGCCCTTGGCATACGCGCCGCCCTCGAGACGGCTGCCCCCGCATGCGAGGGTGGCCCCCTCGTCCTTTCCGACTTGCACGTAGGACATCACCGTCTTCAGCTGAGACTCGCTGATCGAGGGCCCCATCTGCGAGCCCTCGCGCAGGCCGTCCCCGACGACGAGCGACTTCGCGCGGGCGACGAACGCCTTGACGAACGGCTTGTAGACCTTCTCGTGGACGACTACGCGGCTTGCCGCCGTGCAGCGCTGCCCCGTCGTCCCGAATCCGCCCCACAGGCAGCCGTCCACCGCCAGCTCGAGAACGGCGTCGTCCATGATCATGATGACGTTCTTGCCGCCCATCTCGAGGTGGACCTTCTTGAATCCCGGCGCGGACGCCTGGTTCACGATGCGCCCGACGTGCGTGGACCCCGTGAACGACACCACGCGGACGGCAGCGCACGTGGTCAGCGGCGTCCCGATCTCGTCGCCATCGCCGGTGACCATGTTGACGACGCCCTTGGGAATGCCGGCGTCCTCCAGAACCTTGACGAAGTTCAGCGCGGACAACGGGGTCTGCGACGCCGGTTTGAACACCACTGTGTTGCCGCAGACCAGCGCCGGAATGATCTTCCACGACGGAATCGCCATCGGGAAATTCCAGGGGGTGATGATCGAGCAGACGCCCAGCGGCTGGCGGACCGACATTGCAAACTTGTTCCGCAACTCCGACGGCACCGTCTGGCCGAACATGCGGCGCCCTTCGCCGGCGATGTAGAAGGTCATGTCGATGGCATCCTGCACTTCGCCGCGCGCCTCGTTGAGGACCTTGCCAATATCGCGCGTCATGTCGCGCGCGAACGGCTCCTTGCGCTCGACGAGGAGTTGAGCGGCTTTGAAGAGGATCTCCGCGCGTAGCGGAGCGGGGACCAGCCGCCAGCTCTCGTACGCGCGCGCCGCCGCTTCGAGCGCGGCATCGACGTCCCGCCCCGTGGACTTCTGAAATACCCCGATCAGATCGTCGGTTTTGGCGGGATTGCGATTCTCGAACGTCTCGCCCGAGGTAGAAGGGATCCATCGGCCGTCGATGTTTTTGTTGTAAGTGGTTGTCGTGCTGGTGGAAGGCATGCCGCCACGATTATAGCGGCTCAGGGATGAGGGATGAGGGATGAGGGATGAGGGATGAGGGGATG
>JANNHC010000346.1:0-6617 GCA_031404215.1 Acidobacteriota bacterium | reverse complement strand
ACTCGAAGGCAGGTCACCCACGTGTTACTCACCCGTTTGCCACTCTACTAACCCCTTGCGGGGCTTTCGCGTTCGACTTGCATGTGTTAGGCACGCCGCCAGCGTTGATTCTGAGCCAGGATCAAACTCTCAAGTTAAAGTGGTCGATTCCCCTTTCGGAGAATCAAACGCGTTTAACGCGAGCGCCTGTTGATGACTTGGCTCTAACGTTGTTCAGTTCGTCAAGTTATGGGTGGTTCGCAGCCGGCCACAGTTGGTGAACTACACCCCCTGCACCGGAAAGCACTGCGCCACCCGCTGATACTCGACGGGTTGTTCTCCACCTCCACACCTTGCCCGACTCCGCCTTTCGGCTTCGTCGCGCCAAGTGCTTCGGCGAGAGAAACTGTGCTTGCACGTTCTATCTAGTTTTCAAAGAACCGGCCTTGCGTCCGTCCAACCCGTGCGCTCGAAAGCATCCAGGTCGGCCGCGTTCCCCTCCACGACTTTCTCGAGCAGGGGAACCCACGAATCTTACTAAACAGTCAGGAGCATGTCAACCCCTCGGCCCTGTTTCTTGTTCCTTGCCGGCGCGTTTCCTGTCGCTCCTTCTGTGCGATCAGAGAGAGCTCCAAGGGCGGCGCCGCAGAACGGCAAGGGGTTGTGCGAGCCTGAAGGAATTACTTCGTGGAAAAAAAATTTGCCCGGGTCAAGAACCCAAGGCAAACCTTCCGGCTATCCAGCCGGGTCACGCTCGGTTCACTAAATATACGCGGCGGCCCGGACGCTGTCAACCCCCAACAATCCTCGACGTTGCTCAGGGACGCAAGGGCACTCTCCTGGTGCCGAAGCGTCCCTCAACGCCTGAGCAGCGACGTCCAGTTCACCACGACCTCCACAGGCGGGATCGGTTGATTCGCCTGCATCATGTTCACCGCGATGTCGCCCGTTGGCGACACCGCGAAGTCCGATCCCCCGAGCGTCTCGGGGATAAATACCTTGAAGAGCCGCGTCGGCGCCGTGAGGCTCCACGTGCCTTTCACCGGTGCCGCAATCGCCGCAATCCAGTGATCCAACGTCAGGTAGAACAGCTCCCCGCTGTCACGACGCCAGTGCGGCTCCGCCCCCCCGTTCGTGGACACCTGCCACCGGGCGCCGGTCGCGGGAACGGGTTCCACGTAGACCTGGGTGATTCCCGAGTCCGCGCTCATATACGCGAGCCAGCGCCCGTCCGGAGAGAACTCCGACTGCCACGTCTCCGCCTCGATTCCTGCGCGGATCAGTGTCGGCTTCTCGGTGGGATCAACCGGATAGCGCCATAGGCCGCTCCTCAGCACGGTCACCGACAGTGCCCGGCCATCGGGCGACCAGTCTTCCACCAGCTTGTCGGATTCGGAATGCCACAACACGCGCTCCTCGTCCAGCACGTCGAGCAACTTGATGTAGATGTCGTACGTGGTGCCGCGTTTCGACGAGAAGGCGATGCGCGCCCCATCCGGAGACCAGGCGGGGCGGATATCGGGCGCGGGCTGGCTCGTGAACCGGGACGCCCTGTCCGGCGCGGGACCGTACACCCAGATGTCCGGATTCGGAATGTCAGTCTCGGCCTGCTCGGCCGCGATGCGATTGCCGTCCGGGGAAAATCGCGGGTGCCGGAAGAAGCCCACGGACGTCACCGCGCGCAGTTCGCGGCCGCGGCGATCGACCAGCGTCAATTTCGTCGACGGCAACCCCTCGTTCGTCCTGTACATCAGGATCCCCATCGGCGACACGTCGAACGCGGCGTCGCTGGCCGTGTGGGACTTCACGGAGGCAGCCAGCGCCACCGGCTCTCCGGAAAGCTCCACCTTGTCCACGTTGAAAGATTGCGCGGTGAGGACGCCGTTGCGCACGAACAGCAGGTGACCGGTCGTCGAGTAGGCCACGCGTGAATACGCCGGCATGATCCGCCTGCGCATCGGGGTTCCGATCGAGCCGAGATACACGCCCGTGCGCTCGACGACGCGGCTGCGGATGATGTAGAGAAAGCGCTTTCCATCGGGCAGAAACTCCGGCCAGCCGTGCTGGTAGTCCCCGGCCGATTCATCCACCGTGGTCACAGGCATCAGCCCCGAGCCATCCGCTGAAATTCGCGAGATGCCCTCGGCCGCCGCAAAGAGCAAGACGCCATCGGCGTTCCAGTCGCCGCCGTGCGGGCCGGGGGCATCCGTCAGCGTTTCGATGTGGTCGTTGGCCGTGTCCACGATCTTGAGCTTGCCGCCGCTGAAGAACCCCAGGCTCCGGGAGTCAGCCGACCAGAATGGCGTCTCCGTTGTTTCCAAGTCCTTGATCGCTCGCCCCTGCAGCGCATTCGTCGGCCGAAGCCACAGAACTTTCCGCCCCTCGAAGGTGGTGCCGAACACCACGGCCCCGCCGTCCGGAGAAAGGCGCGGCCAGGGCCCCGTGTTATACGGGGACCCGATAGCCATGTGCACGAGGGGCGCCGGCGCCCCAGGACCGGGCCGCAGGAACCTCCAGAGCTCGGCGCCGCCGGCAAGTGCCACGGCGCCGGCGAGTGCCCAGATTCGCCACCGCTGCCGCGAAGCCCCGGCGTGGCCGTCTGCCCGCTCGCGCTCCACCAGTGGGACGCCCTGAGCCGCGAAAATGCCCGCGAGGGCATGCTCGAGCTCTCCGGCCGTATGAAAGCGCGCGCCCGGATCGGCAGCGGTCGCTCGTTCGACGATCTGCACCACGGGTTCCGGCAGGTCCGGACGAATGTCGCGTAGCCGGACGCGCTCCGCGCTTGCATGACGCTGGCGAATCTCGGCAACGTCCGCCCCATCCACCGGGAAGTGACCCGACAACAGGTAAAACAGGAGAATGCCAAGGCTGTAAATGTCGGCGGTAAAGGACGCCGCCCGCCCCTGGAAGAGTTCAGGCGCCATGTAATGCGGCGTTCCCGAGAGTGCCGACGCGCCGTCCGTATCGGCCACCCGCACGCCGCTGAAATCCATCAGGACGATGCGGCCGCCGATCTCGCGCATGACGTTGTGGGCTTTGATGTCGCCGTGCAGCAATCCTGACCGGTGCAGTGCCGAGAGTGCGCTGCACAAATCGCTGCCGATCCCGGCCACCTCCCGCGCACTCATCGGTCCGCGCTCGCGCACCACGGTCGCAAGCGTCTCCCCTTCGATGAACTCCATCCAGATCCCGACCTGCGGCCCAAGCTCCTCGGCCCCGTACACCGCGACGACGTTCGGGTGGCGAATACGCGCGAGATGGCGGGCCTCATCGAGCGGTGACCTGAGCGGTGCCTGGAGGAGCACCTTGAGCGCCACTTCGCGATCGAGTCGTGCGTCCCACGCGCGGTAGACCGTGCCGAACGCTCCCTGCCCGACGGTTTCCAGCAGGACGAGGTGACCCCAGACGCCGGGGGCGTCCTGTTCAGGCCTCGGCGGCGGGGGGCGCCTCATCCTCGCCAAGCACCCGGTGGGCATCGACGACCGAGGCAAGCCGGCGAAGTTCGGCGATGACCTTTCTGCTGGCGGGTGTGGCGGTGGGGGGAGCAATGCTCTCCCACTCGATGCGCCTGCCGTCGCACACGTCGTTGGCGAGCGCGATCAGCCACGCGTCGTCAGGCGTCTCGGTCATGACCCATGACACCGGCGAGTCGAAGCAGTGCGCGGCCGACGGCGACCCGGGTGGCGCCATTCGACGATTTACCCGCGAGCGCGGCAATTTCGGAATAGTCGAGCCCGAGCTCGACGCGCGCAATGATCAGTTCGCGATCGGATTCGCTCAGTTTTTGAAGGGCGTCGTCGTACCGCGACGCGGTTTCCCGTCCGACCGCGAGCTCGAAGGGAGAAGGATCGGACGTGGCACTTCCGGATGTCAGTTCCTCCTTCGACGGCCGCCGTCCCGCACGGCGAACCGCATCTGCCACGCGGTTCCGTATCGCCTGGCAGATGTATGCGCAGAAGGCCTGATCGTGACGGGGAGAAAAGCTCTCGAGCCGGCCGATCGATTGCAGGAGCGAGTCCTGCACGATGTCCTCGGTATCCAGGTGATCGCGCGCCCATCCTGGAAGCCGGCCATGGGCCCACCGGCGCAGGCGTGGCAGGTAACGGGCGCACAGCTCGTCCCGCGCGCGCTCGTCCCCCTGCTGAGCCCTCAGCAACAGGCTCATGGAGGAGTCCGCAAGCGGCGGGCGGATCGATGCCGACATGGACGCGCCCGGCACTGCAGATTTGTCAGTCATCGATCGGTTGGGGTATGTCCATCATACCGCCGTCCGCGGCTCGTCTGGATGCCACGACCTCTCGACTCGAGGTCACGGCGCCACCGCGACGCGAACCGCGTGTCGCCCGGCCTGCAGCGTGAAATCCCGGGTCGTCCGATCGATCCTGGCTTTGGAATCCTGGAGCCGCTGACCGTCGAGCCGAACGCCCCCCTGTTCGATCTTTCGAGTCGCATCGCTTGCGGAACTGGCGAGACCGCACTCCACCATCACGCTGGAGATGCGCCGTGATCCTTCGGGCCCGAGCGAGACGGTGCACGTCTTCAGCGTGTCGTCCGCGATCTCCTTCTTCGTGAATCGGCGGTCAAATTCCACGCCGGCGCGCTCGGCCCCGGCGGCGCCATGGAAATCGGCCACGATCGTCGTCGCGAGATCGACTTTGGCCTGCTTTGGATGAAGCCGTCCGGCCTCCACCTCCTGGCGCAGGCCGAGCACCTGCCCCGGCGTCAGGTCCGTCAGCAGCGCGTAGTACTTCCACATCAACTCGTCGGAAATTGACATCAGTTTGCCGAACATCTCGGCGGGGGGCTCGGTCACCCCCACGTAGTTGCCAAGGCTTTTCGACATCTTCTCCACGCCGTCGAGCCCCTCGAGCAGCGGCGTCGTCATGACGATCTGCGGCTCGAGATCGTACGCGGGCATGATGTCGCGGCCGACGTTGAGGTTGAACAGCTGATCGGTGCCGCCCAGCTCCACGTCCGCCTTGAGAAAGACCGAGTCGTAGGCCTGGGCCAGCGGGTACAGGAACTCGTGAACCGCGATCGGCTTCCCCGCGTCGTACCGCGACCTGAACTCGCGACGCTCCAGCATCTGCGCGACGTTGTATTTGGCGGCGAGCTTGATCCAGCCGAAGCTGCCGAGCGGCTCGAGCCACTCGCTGTTGAATCGCACGACCGTTTTCTGGGGATCGAGAATTTTGAAAATCTGTGTCTTGTACGTCTCCGCGTTCTGGGCGATGTCCTCGGGCGTCAGCGGCAGGCGCGTTTTCGATCGGCCGGTCGGATCGCCGATGAGCGCGGTGAAAGCGCCCACCACGTACACGACCGTGTGACCGAGATCCTGGAAATGCTTCATCTTTCGAATGAGGACGGTGTGTCCCAGGTGCAGATCCGGCGCGGTCGGATCGAACCCGACCTTGACGACGAGCGGCCGGCCTGTCTTGGTGAACCGTTCCAGCCTCGCCCGCAGTTCGGCGGCCCGCACCACGTCAACGCAGCCCTTGGTCAGGTAGTCGAGTTGTTCGTCGATGGTCATCGCGAGCCATTATAGGCGTCGTTTTTCACCTGCGCGGGCGCTGTGTGCGGCCGGAGGCGTCGCGCCGCGATAACATAGCAGGTGGATGCCCGGCACACCGACAGCGCGGCGTTTCAACAGGCGCGACCTGCTGAAGGGCTTTGCCGTGGCCGGAATCGGTGCGGCGACTGGAAGCATCGCGCACGGATATCTGTACGAACGGTTTCACATCGCGCTGACGCGCGAGACGCTGGCCGTCTCGGGTCTTCCTCCCGCGCTGGCCGGCCTGCGGATCGGTTTCCTCACCGATCTCCACCGCAGCGACACGGTGTCACACGACATGATCGATCGCGCGGTGCGCCTTGTCATGGCCGAGGCCCCCGACCTGGTGGTCCTCGGCGGCGACTACGTGACATGGGGGGACCGCCGATTCGTCGCGCCCGTCGCGGACGCGCTCGCTCCACTCTCGGCCGAGCACGGCGTGTACGCCGTGCTCGGCAATCACGACGACGACCGCGACATGCCGGCGGCCCTCACCTCGAAGGGATTCGTTGTGCTGCGCGACGCGCGCACGCGCCTGCGCGTGCGCGGCGAGATCCTGGATCTCGCGGGAATCCGGTACTGGACGCGCCGCGTGGCCGACATCGCGCTCGTGCTGCGCGGCGCGTCACCCAACGTGATCCTGCTCGCGCACACGCCGATGCGACTGGTTGAGGCCGCCGCGCTGGCCGTGCCGCTGGTCCTCAGCGGGCACACCCACGGCGGCCAGATTGTCCTGCCCGGTATCGGCGCCGTTGCGGCGCGCGAGTTCCCGGTCGTCGCCGGCGCGGGCCGGCGCGACGGCACGGCGATCTTCGTCAGCCGCGGCGTGGGCACGGTCTACCTGCCAGTGCGATTGAACTGCCCTCCCGAAGTGGCCGTTCTCACGCTCCAGCCGGTCGCACCCGAATAGAACAACCACCGAACAAAAGAACCGTTGCGTTGGAGTCCAGATGAGGTGCATACTGAGCCTTGACTTTGATTACTCAAAATGTATAACAACTTTAATCAAAATGAATGGGTTCTATGCCTAAACGGCGGCCCGGCCACCGGCTTGGGGAAGCGCTTCAGCTTCTGGCGCAGCTCCGGC
>JANNHC010000345.1:0-3375 GCA_031404215.1 Acidobacteriota bacterium | reverse complement strand
CCGCGGGGCGCCGGGGGGGGGGGGGCGGCTGGTGGGGGCGGGCCGCCGGCGGGCTTTGCAACCCCCCCCCCCCCCGCCGCAGCTCCTGGTAGACGATCGGCATCAGCGACTCGACTGATCGCTGATCGTCGGCCATCAGGCTACCCGCTTGATCGTGACGTGAGTCATCACGACCGGCTTGACGGGCCGATCCTGCCGTCCGACCGGCACAGCACCGATCTTCTTCACAACGTCGAGACCCTCCACGACTTCGCCGAACACGGTATGCCGGTTGTCGAGGTGCGGCGTCGGGCCGAGCGTGATGAAGAACTGGCTGCCGTTCGTGTTCGGCCCGGCATTGGCCATCGACAGGATTCCGGCGCGGGTGTGGCGCAGCGACGGGTGGAACTCGTCGCCGAAGTTGTAGCCCGGTCCGCCCGTACCGGTGCCGAGAGGGTCGCCTCCCTGAATCATGAAGCCGCTGATGACACGGTGAAAAACGACCCCGTCGTAATACGGTCCCGCCTTCTTCGCGTTGGTGGTCGGGTCGGTCCACTCCTTGGTGCCTTCGGCGAGCCCCACGAAATTTGCCACGGTTTTTGGGGCTTCCTTCTCGAACAAACGGATGGTAAACGACCCCTCCGTGGTATCGAATTCTGCGTACGTTCCAGGTTCCACGCGCACTCCTTCCGGTCCGGGCAGGGCCCGGGAAAATGGGATTATAGGCCGAACCCGCCAACAAAAGCGCGCGATGCCTCGTCTAACGAACGGATCCGGCACACTCGGACAGGGCTGTCTACGAAAGTTTTCGTTGACACATACGAAGGTATTCGTACATATTCGGCCGCATGACGACGCCGCCCCGCCCCACCGACGCCGAACTGGCGATTCTCCGCATCCTGTGGGAGCGCGGCGCCAGCACCGTTCGGCAAGTGCACGACGCCCTGTCGCGCGAACGCCCCGGGGCGTACCCGACCGCGCTCAAGATGCTGCAGATCATGACGGAAAAGGGGCTCGTCCGGCGCGACGACAGCGAACGCACCCACATCTATCAGTCGAAGCTGACCGAGGAGCAGACCCAGCGGCAGCTGGTACGCGATCTGGTGGACCGCGCCTTCGGCGGCTCGGCGTCGAAGCTCGTCCTGCAGGCGCTGTCCGGCAAGCGCGCCACGCAGGAGGAGCTGGGGGAAATCCGGAAGCTGCTCGAAACCAGCCGGGTCGCGAGGGAGGATCGAGATGATCGCGATTGAGAACCTGCTGCATCAGCCTGCCGCACGGGTGATGGGCTGGGTCCTGCTGCATTTCATCTGGCAAGGGGCCCTCGTCGGCGCCCTGACGGCCATCGCGCTCGTTGCGCTTCGCAAGGGCGCCGCCGACGTCCGCTACGTCGTCTCGACGATTGGACTATCGTTGATGCTGACGCTGCCGGCCGTCACCGCCGTGCAGTTGTGGCGAGCGGAAGCGGCCCCTCCACCATCGGCGGAGATCGCGGGCGGTCCCTCTGCGTCCCCCTCAGCCGTGCCCGCGGCGCATCGCGCCGATCGCGTCAGCCTCACGGACGCTGCCGCGGTGGGAACCGCGTCACCTTCGAGCGTCCCCGGCTTGAGCTCAATCCGCGTGGAGCCATGGCTCCCCCTGCTCGTGCTCGGATGGCTGTGCGGTGTGGCTGTCCTCTCGCTCCGATTGATGCGTGGATGGCTCTGGGTGCAGCGAATGAAGTCTCACGGGACGATGCCCGCGGGTGAGGGCTGGCAACAGATCGGGGCCAGGCTCTCACGGCGGTTGCACATCGCGCGGCGCGTGCGGCTGCTCGAGTCCACGCTCGTGGAGGTCCCCACCGTAATCGGGTGGATCAAACCCGTGATCCTGCTGCCGGCCAGCGCGCTTTCAGGCTTGAGCCTGCCTCAGCTCGAGGCGATTTTCGCGCACGAACTCGCGCACATCCGTCGTCACGATTACCTCGTCAACCTCGTGCAAACCCTGGTCGAGACGCTGTTGTTCTATCACCCCGCCGTCTGGTGGCTTTCGCGGCGAATCCGTGTCGAACGCGAAAACTGTTGCGACGATCTCGCGGTGCGGCTGTGCGGCGATCCCTATACCTACGCGAAGGCGCTCGCCGACCTCGAAGAGCTGCGGGGGAGCAGGGCCCTGCTCGTGATGGCGGCCACCGGTGGCTCGCTCGTGCAGCGCGTTCGCCGGCTCGTGGGGGCGCCCACCTACGCGGGGCGTGCGCCGGGTTGGCTCGCCGGCAGTGCGTCGATCGTCGTGATGCTCGGCATCGCGGCGGGTGCGGTTGGCACGGACGCGTTCCAGCGGCCGGCAACCGTTGCCCCGGTCGTGAGCGCGGCGCGCGATGACGTGCTGCCATTCCCTCGTACGCCCCCGGAGCCGTCCGAGCAGCCCTTGCCGCCATCGGCTGGGGCGTCGGTCGAGCCACGGGAGTTGAATGTTCCCGAGCCGCCAGTGCCGCCGTCGCCGCCCGAGGCGCCCGCACTGATGGGCGCGCCGGACGCCGAGGCGTTCGGTGGTGTTCAGTCACATGCCACATCCAGCTGGTCGAACAACGGCGAACGGATCGAAGTACGGTACGACGGAGAGGTCGAGTTTACGGACGACGATACGGATGTGAAGCGGGTGTCGCCGGGCGGATTGCTGCGGATCAAGGAAGGCGGCGTGTTCGGCGGCTTCTTCGCTACGCACACCGTCGAATTCACCGCGGATGCATCCGGCAAGATCACACGCCGTTTCTGGAGCGGGATGTCGGAGCGTCCCTTCGAGCCCGACGGGCGGGAGTGGCTCGCGAAGTATCTGCCGCGGTTCATCCGCCAGACTGGTTTCGGCGCCAAGGCGAGGGTCGCGAGGATCCTGAAGTCTAAAGGGCCGGCGGGCGTGCTCGCCGAGATTGCGCTGATCGAGGGAAGCTGGGGCAAGAAAACGTACTACACCGAACTTCTCAAGGCCGCCCCACTCGATTCCACGACCGTGCGGCAGGTACTGACACAGGCGGGCCGCGACATCGAGTCTGACTTCGAGCTGGCCTCGCTCCTCCTCATCGACGGCGCCGACAAATTGCTTGTGGACGAATCGACGCGCCAGGTGTATTTCGAGGCGGCGCGCACGATCCAGTCCGACTTCGAAATGCACCGGGTCTATGGTGCGGCCCTCAAGCGCGGCCCTGTCAGCTCGCCGCTGCTTGCGGCGATCCTCGATGCGAGCCGCGACATCGAATCGGACTTCGAAGAGGCGTCGCTGCTGGTGCAGATTGCCAGGCTCCAGCCGCTCGACAATGCGTCCCGTTCGCCGTTTTTCAGTGCGCTCGCCACGGTTGACAGCGACTTCGAACACGGCCGGGTGCTGAAGACGCTCGCGACGCGCACCGATCTCACGCCCGACACG
>JANNHC010000344.1:0-2838 GCA_031404215.1 Acidobacteriota bacterium | reverse complement strand
ATCTGGCCCCGGTGACACTCGCGGCTTGGGCGGACAAGCAGGCGCGCCCGGGCAGCACGATCCCAACCAGAAAGAGTGGCTGCCGCTCTTCAACGGTCGTGACCTCAGCGACTGGGTCGTCAAGTTCGCTCATCACGATCTGGGAGCGAACCTCAATGACACGTTCCGGGTAGATGAGGGGCTGCTGAAAGTCCGCTACGACAAGTGGACGACGTTCGACAGGGAGTTCGGCCACATCTTCTACAAGCAGCCGTTCTCGTACTACCTGCTGGCGGCCGAGTATCGCTTCGTGGGCGAGCAGCTGCCGGTTGCCGGCCCGACGTTCGCCTGGGCCCGGCGCAACAACGGGTTGATGCTGCATTCGCCCGATCCGAAGACGATGCTGAAGGATCAGGACTTTCCCATCTCGATCGAAGTGCAGCTGCTTGGCGGCCTGGCCGACGGCAAGCCGCGGACGACGGCGAATCTGTGCACGCCCGGCACGCATGTCGTGCTGAACGGGACACTCCACACGCCGCATTGCACGAATTCCACGTCCAGGACGTACGACGGCGACCAGTGGGTGCGAGTGGAGGTCCTCGTCCACGGCGACGAGCTCATTCGACACATGATTGATGGGCAGACAGTCCTCGAGTACACCAAGCCGCAGATTGGCGGCGGTTCCGCATCACCGACGGATCCGGCAGTAAAAGTTGACGGCACCCCGTTGACCGGCGGATACATCTCGCTCCAGGCCGAGACGGGACCGACCGATTTTCGCAAAGTCGAGCTGATGAACCTGGAGGGATGCACCGACCCGAAGGCGCGCAACTACAAGACCTATTTCGTCAAGTCGAACGCGTCGATGTGTCGCTACTGACCCGACAGACGCACACGTATGTTCACCGTCACGGCGAATCTGACCTTGCCCGCCACGGTCACCGGCTCCTGGCCGCGGCCGCGCTGGTTCGACGTCAGCATGTGGGGGACTCCCCTCGACACCTGCATGATGGACGTGCGCTTCCGCGAGAAATTCCAGGACGCGATGGCCGTGCTCATCAGCGACCAGGAGCGCGCGGGTCTCGACCTGCTCACGCACGGCGATTTCCACTGCGATGAAGACATGGCGGGCCGCGCCTGGCACCATTACCCGCTGCAGCGCTGGGCCGGCTTCTCGGGCGACTATCTGCAGCCGGACGAAACCCGCGCGCCGTGGCTGCACTACCCGCCAGGAACACTGCTCAACGAGATCTACAGCGGCTGGCGCTGGCCACACGTGGTGGACACGATCGAGCACCGGTCGCTCGACTACCCGAAGATCTGGCGGATCGCCCAGGCGAAGACGAGAAAGCCGGTGCGCTTTGGCACCTGCTGCTCGCAGGTCATGGCGCTCTTCCTCGACATTTACACCCCGAAGTACAAAGACAAGCGTCAGGTGATCTGGGACATGGCCGAGGCCATGAACAAGGAACTGCTGGCGTTGCGGGATGCCGGCTGCACGTGTATCCAGGTCGAAGAACCGACCCTGCACTTCATGGCGAACACGTTCGGCAAAGACGACGAGCAGGTCAAGTTCATGATCGATGCGTTCAATCGTGAAGTCGAGGGGCTGGACGATGTCGAGATCTGGATCCACACGTGCTGGGGCAATCCCAACATGCAGCGCGTCATGGAGAACACCAGCTATGCGAACTCGATCGAGCTGTACCTGGAGCGCTGCAAGGGCGACGTCTGGACGCTCGAGATGAAGGACCGCAACCAGGCGGACCTCGAGCTGTTCGAGCCGCTGAAGCATGACTTGAAGAAGAAGATCTGTATCGGCGCGGTCAGCCATCGTTCGCTGCAGGCGGACCGGCCCGAGGACGTTGCGGGGGAGATCCGCAAGGCGCTACAGTACATCCCGCCGGAGCGCCTGATCGTCTCGAGCGACTGCGGATTCGGCCGACAGGGCTGCAATCGCGAAATCGCGTTCTACAAGGCCACCGCGATCGCTCAAGGCTGTAACATCGTCCGCGGAGAGCTCGGACTGCCCGTGACGCACGTGCCGGCCGCCGAGCCGACGCTGCAGACCGACATCGTGCGGGCCTCGTCATGATGGCCGGACATCGCAGGCTCGGTCTCGTTGTTCTGTACGTGATCGCGGCTGCCGTTCTCGTTGGAGCTGACGTGAAGGTCGACAAGGTCAAGTGCCTGAACCAGCCGAATTGCTATCGGCTGTCGAACGCCGTTGTCGAAGTCGTGGTCACCACCGACGTGGGACCGCGCATCGTCCGCTACGCGTTCATCGGTGAAGACAACCTGCTCGGCGAGACCGGCGACGACATGGTCAAGACCGAGCTCGGCATCTGGAAGCCATGGGGCGGTCACCGCCTGTGGACCGCGCCCGAAGCGATGCCGCGCAGTTACTCGCCGGATAACGATCCGGTCGCCTTCACCATCGAGGGACGCACGATCCGGCTCGTCCAGCCGGTGGAGTCGAAGACCGGCATTCAGAAAGAGTTGGCGGTCACGCTGGATGAACAGGGAACCACCGTCACGGTGCTGCACCGGCTGACGAATCGAAACCTCTGGGACATCGAGGTGTCGCCGTGGGCGCTGACGATCCTGAACGGCGGCGGCGAGGTCATCGTACCGCACGAACCCTACCGCTCACATGACGAGTATCTGCTGCCGGCGCGGCCGCTCGCGCTGTGGCACTACACGGACTTGTCGGATCCGCGCTGGACGATGGGCAAGAAGTACATCCGGCTCAGAAGCGACGCTCAGCTCACCGAGCCGCAGAAGATCGGAATCGGAAACGCGCAGGAGTGGGCCGCCTACCTGCGCAACCGGACGTTGTTCGTGAAGCGTTTCCCCTGG
>JANNHC010000343.1:0-1998 GCA_031404215.1 Acidobacteriota bacterium | reverse complement strand
GTTCATGTCCAGTATCTCGTTCTCGGCGGCGTCTACCGTAAACGTCAGGCGCCAGTTGCGGGTGACGTACAGGCTCCATGCCTTTACGGTCGCCGCTCATCTGGTGCGCCTTCCATGCCAGGATCGAGCGCAGCTCGGCGGCGTCTTCCATGTCCTGCAGGAACGCCACCATCTTGCGGATTTTGCCCACGACATCGGCGGGTAACCCCTTCGGGTCGTCTTCCGTGTAGAGGCGCTTCAGGCCCTTATGGACAAAATTCCGTATTCTCAACTTCTGGAAGTGTAGCCAGTAACGTTACACTTGTCAAACTGGCCCGGAGCGGCATCGTTCAGAAACGCGCTCGCCAGAACGACGGCCTCACGTTGTGCACCGAGCGCCTCAAGCGCATCGAGCCACACGCCGCAGGCTGCGACGTACCGCGGATCACAGGATTGCTCACCACGCCCGATGAGTGTTCAGATCGCCAGGAATCGCCGTTCACGATCACCGGAATCCGTGTTCACCATGGTCAGAATCGGTGTTCACGATGACCGGAATCGCTGTTCAGCATCACCACGGTGGGCACGTCGGGATAGAGGCGCCGGCCCTCCTGGCGCCACCAGCCGCGAATGGACGCGAACGTGGCCGTGTCGTGATCGGTCCCGACATTCACGAACCCGGTGTTCCGCTGCAGATCGTAGATCCCATACGGGTACGCTCTCGGCACGGCCGGCGCCGGAAAGTCGTGGCCGTTGACGCGCGTGGCCGTCTTCGTCCGACGCCACTGCCGCCCGGCATTGGCAAAGTTGCCAACGAGTTCCTTCTTCTTCGTGTCCTTTGCTTTGGGAAGTCACCATGGCGCTCGAGCCGCCAGATCGTCGAGCGTGACAAGCCGGTCCTCTCCCTGACCACCGGGAACCTCAAGAGCTTGAGAGGTAGTGTTCGCCCAGCTGAGGACGCCTGCGCAGCAGTTGCGGCGGTCGCAGGGCGTGGGACTAACGCGGAGCCTTCACCGACTCGATCAAGTGAACGGACTCGCACGCTGTTGTTGGTTTTCGCTGGCAGTCGGTTGATCCTCAACAGGCCTGTCGAGATCGACGCGTGACACGAGGGCACGGCACCGGAAGCCGCTGACGCAGCTGTGACACTCGCGCCAGAGTGCCCACGCTTGTCCACCCGGCCCGACTCCGTTCTACCGGTCAGACCAGTCCCACTGTGGCCAAGGATGTCCGAGCGTGAAGAGGGAGCGGGCTTGGACCGGCGACGTCTGGCCCGGAACCTCTATCAGGCGCGGGCTTCTTGAACGACGCGGATGCGACCGCGCTGACGTCGTCGCGGTTTCGACTTGACGACGATCTCTACGTCCTGACCGAGCCTGGTCAGGAGACGCATCAGACGTTCGCTCGAAAAGTTTGAGAGCCGGCCACTCAACAAGGCCGACACCTTGGGCTGATCGATGGCCATCACGGCGGCGGCAGCAACCTGCGTCAGGCGACTGCTTCGGACGATTTCGCGAATTCGGCTGGCGAGCTGTGCTTTCGCCAACTCCTCTTCGGGCTCGGGGACGCCGATATCTGCGAACACGTTGCCGGAACTGGGCGTCACTGGAATCAGCGGTTTTTTAGCCATGCTTCATAGTCCTCTTTGGCGCGAGCGAGCCGAGTTCCGATGAGATCCAGTTCGCAGGCGGCATTGTATGCCACTACAGGCATATCGGCACATGCGCGTCACCCGCGCGCCACACATGCCAACGCCTTGCTTCGCTTGCCGCTGACGATCTGGTCCAACCGCTTGCCCCAGTGCCACTAGTCGCTTTTTCGTGAGTTGTGTCACGATGTGCACGTGAAGACGATCTCTATCCGTGAACTGCACCTGAAGACCGGCCGGTGGGTTCGCCACGCTGCCAGTCGGGGTCCGATCGTGGTCACCGATCGCGGTCGCCGCGTCGCGGCACTTCAACCGTTTGACGCGTCCGTGACCGGCCGGCCGCTCCCCAACCGCGAGGCAGCGATACGCAA
>JANNHC010000342.1:0-2259 GCA_031404215.1 Acidobacteriota bacterium | reverse complement strand
CGCGTCCACCGCCCCCACGTCCGCCGCCGCGACTGATCCGCTGGTAGAAGTTGACCACTTCCGGAAGCGTGGCGAATGCGCCATTGTGCATGTAGGGAGCCGTCGCGCTCAGGTTGCGCAGCGACGCCGTGCGAAAGGCGTGCGAAAGGCGTAGGTCTTGTTCACGCCTGAATCCGATTCCGCCAGCTTCGGGCTGTCCGGCACGGCGAGCACGTGCGTAGCGAAGTCCGAGAACATCGGCCCGCTATGGCAGTTGATGCACCCCACCGACTGGAACCGCTCCATGCCACGAAGCTGCTCGGGACTGAGCGCCGTCGTGTCGCCCCGCACGTAGCGGTCGAACGGCGTATTGGAAACCACGAGCGTCCGTTCGAAAGCCGCGAGCGCGCGCCCCAGGTTGCGTTCATTCACAGACTTGCTTTCCGCGAACGCGCGAGCAAACAGGCGACGGTACTCGGCGACGGCGTTCAGCCGCGCGATGACGGCAGTAACCGCACGGTCCTCGGGATACGTCCCACCGCGCATTTCATCCAGGGCCTTGAGTGGCTCGAGCGCCTGCGCTTCGAGGCTGCGAACTCGGAGATCCCAGAACATCGGAGCGGCCGCTGGGTTCGAGTTGCCACCCGCGGTAAGGCCGTTGAATGCCACGTTCAATACTGTCTGGCTGTTGCGCTTCACCACTCGTGGCGCGTGACCTGGGACGAATGCTCTCGCAGGACCGAGTCCAGCGCCGTTTGCGCCGATCGAGAGATCGAGACCGTCGGAATAGCCGAACGACGGATGGTGGCACGTCGCGCACGCGACGTCTTTCTGGCCGGACAGGATCGGATCCCAGAACAACAGGCGCCCCAAGGCGACGCGTTCGGGGGTGGATGGATTGTCAGGAGGCGCGGGGGATTCTGCCGGCAAGCCCTCGAGGCGACCCTGAGCAAGCGTGCTCGAGCGCCCGGCGGTGGCCAGGATCGCCGTCAGGCAGCCCACCAGCACCAGAAGCGCGGACAGCGGGACGTTCCCCCGGTAGCGTTGGAGTTCATGTCCGGGCGACCGCCCTGTTCGCGCGAGAGTTCCGTTGTTATCGGGACTTGCATTCATGGCGGTGTCTCGGCTGTCCTTGTATGAATCTACGCCAGATCTTCGGCGCCGGTGTGGCTGCCACGCTTTCTTCATGGCGGCATGCTCGCAGGGCGACCTCAAAGGTGCGAGCAACGCTTCTATGATTCGTCACGGCATCCGTCTTCGACTACCACGCGTCGCATTCGCCCGACGGGCGTAAACAGGTGATGGCGCAGTCGATTCTTGCGCAGTTACTTCCCGATCGGCGCGGGGCTCCTGGTCAGGTTCTGGGCCAGGAACAGCCCAGACTTTCCTCCACTGACGACGTCCATATCCCCATCGCCATCGATGTCCCGTACCGCCATCTGAAGCCCACCGCCGGCCTTGCTGCCGTAATCGATCGTGTGGCGGGTCCACGTCACCGCGTTCGCCGCACCTTGCTTGAACTCGTACCAATAGATTCCCAGCGGGTCGTCGTCGCCGGGAGCGGGCGCGTTGCGCGCCTGGAATCGCTTCCCGGACACCAGGTCAGGCCGGCCATCGCCGTTGATGTCGGCGAGCACCGACGCGTGCGAGTGCGACCATGAGTGGTCGATGACGTGCTGCTGCCACCCGCCGTCCGCGCGCCGCTCGAACCAGCAGATCCCGTAACTGTGCCCACTGGTCGTCAGCACGTCGTTGCGGCCGTCACCGTTGATGTCGAGCACGTAGAGGAACCCCCACTCGGCGCCGCGCGCGGCGGGCGCGGGCCCGGCCGGGCTCGGTGGCTGCAAGGGCGCGGCTGGGGCTGCTGCCACAGTCGAAGGTCCCGCCATGGCCGGGGGCGTCGTGGGCGACGGGGCAGCGGCCGGTGCCGGCGCCGCGATGGTTCGCTGCTGCCAGTCCGTCGCATGAAACGTCCAGTCGCCCGGCGCGCGCGGATCGGCCGGGGCCTCCAACCAGCCCTGCGGAGTCACGATGTCGTTGCGCTTGTCGCCGTTGATGTCGCCCGCGCCGATTCCGTGGCCGTAGCTCCGCGGGCTGACGATGTGCTTCACCCAGGCGCCGCCCTGGAGGTCGTACCAGGCCAGTGGCGCTGCGACCGTGTTGAACTGCGGGAGCAGGTCGTCGGCTTTCCCGTCGTTGTCGAGATCGACGAGGAAGGCGAACTCGGTCGGCCCGATCGCGTCGATCAGGTGTTCGGTCCACGCGCCGCCACTCGTGCCG
>JANNHC010000341.1:0-3212 GCA_031404215.1 Acidobacteriota bacterium | reverse complement strand
CGAGGAAGAAAACGGAGATACGTAAACCCGTTCTTGTCCGGATGGGATTGCGGAGTGGTCGAGTTGAATAAGGAAACACTCTGAACACACATATGTGGGAATTGAGAGACAAACGCGTTCGGCGACGGATCCGGAATGATGTAGACCTTCGGCATCGGCAGGGTCGCACGAACCGTCAGCCGCTCGACCATGCGGTACAGCCGATGCTCGGGCCCGACCTGCTGCGCCTTGTACATGCGCAGGACGATCTTGTCCGAGAACCAGTACGATCCCAGGTTCATGATCGCGGCAAAGAAGAACGCCATCACGAGCCCGTTCGCGCCGCCCAGCCAGTCGCCGATGAGAAGCAACATGCCGCTCAGAAGCCCGAGAAGGAGCGCCGTCTTGATTCCGTTTGACATATGTATATTTTAGGGCGAAAAGGTGGCTGGCACCTTTGCCGAAAAGGTGCCAGCCACCTTTTTCAGCAGGAAATCAGCAACTCCGCCAGAAATGCTGCCCGCCAGCTCAGATTATCGAGAACGACGGGCTCGTGCAGCGCGTGGGCGCCCTCCCCTTCGGGCCCAAGGCCATCTAAGGTGGGAACACCCAGCGCGTCCGTGAAATTCCCGTCCGAACCTCCCCGGCAGCCGCCTCGCCGGGCACCGCGTACAGACGCACGGTTCTGTGGCCTAATAGAAGCATGGTGCGCAGATCGCTTTCGCGATTGCTGATGGGAGTCGCGGCACTGACCCTGCCGTGGATTGCCGCGGCCCAAACGCCTTCGCCATTTCCGCGACCCGGTCAGCCTCGACCGCCGGCGCAGCCTTCACAGCCGGTGCCGGATCCGGTGGTCCCGTCCACCGCCCCCGTGGCTGCGCCCGCCCAGAACGGCGAGCCCGGGGACCTCGGAGTACCGCTCTACCCGGGAGCGCGGTTCATCGCGTCCTACGACGCGGGCCGCGGCCAGCGTTATTACTTGTACGGCGCCGAAGCCGACTTCGCACAAATTGTCGGCTGGTATAAAGCGACATTGAAGCAGAAGGGGGACTTCGTCTTCGAAGAACCGCCTGTGCACATGTTCGAGATCGGCAGGTACAGGGAAGAGACGATGGCCTTCACGCCGAGCGTGACCGTGAAGGACTACACCTGGGCCGGCTCGCTCGGTTACATCAACCCCAAACGGGGTGGCTCACCCGCCCGGTTCAAGACCGTCATTCAGGTCGTCCCGATTCTGCCGGGGGCGGCGAGGTAGGGCTCAAGGGCTCAGGTTACAGAATCGTCTTCCGGGCGTCTCCCTTGTAAGTGCCGCGCGGCTCGTTTGGCGAAATTTCCCCTGAACTCTCAAGTGGCGGATCGGCTCCGACCTTGCAGAGTTGGAGCGCCTTTCATGGAATTCAGTGCCCTTGCGGCCAAAGAAACGTCTGCGCTGCTGACGCGCGTCCTCGGTGCGCACTCCCAGGCCTCGCGGGAACGCGTCGAGGCCCTGCGCGCCGCTGTCGACACGGCGTCGAAGGCACTCGAAGCGGCCGTCACGGCGTCGCCGAACGTCGAGCGCGAGGTGGACGAGCTGGTCACACGGCTCACGAAGGCCGCGGCGGCGGAAGCGGATGCCCGCCTGAAGCACCTGTCGGCCGAGGCCCGCAAAATCACGGACGCGCTGAAGGCGGAGCTTGGCGAGGTCATCGGCGAGAAAGATGCCCTGGCGATCTCGCTGAAAGACTCCCGCGCGCAGCTCGACACCGTGCGCGGCCAGTTCGCCGCGGAACAGAAGCTGGTCCAATCGGCGCAGAAGGAGCTGGCGGAAGCCCACTCGGCGACCAGAAAGCTCGAAACGATCAAGGCGGAGGCGGTCGCGGCGCGCGACAAAGAAGCTGGCGCGCGGACAGCCGCTGAAACCGAGCTGCACACGCTGCGGGGGCAGGTCGAGGGCGCGCGCAAGGACATCAAGCGCGCGACCGCGGAGCGCGACGCGGCGGTCGCTGACAAGGGCAGGGCCGACGTCGCGCTCAGCGCGGCCAACAGCCAGGCGCAGGCGGCCGAAGCCAAGCTCAGCGCCGTCACGACGCTGTTCAAGACAAGCGCGGCGCGCGTGCAGGCGCTCGAACGCGAACAGGAGCGCCACGGCGCCGCCATGCGCGACCTCGAGGCGCGGGTGCGCGCATCGTCCGAGGCCGACCTGGACGCTTCTCCCCAGGGCGCCACCATCCTCGACGGGCTCCTCGGCGCCTTCGACGCGCTCTCGGGCGCGACGACGATTGGCGACGTGCTCGCCACGCTGGGCGAACAGCTCGCCGCGGAGTTCCCGCGCGTCGCGTTGTTCCGCGTCAAGGGCAACCGACTCGAAGGGGCGCATCAGATCGGGTTCGATCTGACGAACGACATCGGCAAAGTCATCATCCCGCTCGCCATGGATTCGCTGCTCACGCGCGCCGTGGCGTCGGGGCGCACCGAGCGCCTGAGTGGCGACGCCCTCACCGACATGAGCGGCCTCCCCTTCGGCGGTTCGCCCGCATTCGCGCTCGCCATGCCGATTGTGGTGGACGCCGAGGTGATTGCGATCGTCTACGCGGATGATTTCGCGGACCCGCGCTCCGAATCGCGCAACGACGACGACGTGAACGCGAAGTTCGCGGACGCGCTGCGGCAGCACACGGTCGCGCTGCTGATGCGCCTGACGACCGAGTTGAAGGCCATGGCCGAGTTGCGGGCGTACGCGGGTTCGCTCCTGAGCGAGATCGAGCAGATGTATCAGTCCGACGTGGCGGCGGGAAAACAGGGAGAGGAACTGCAGAAGCGGCTCCACGCGAACCTCGACTACGCGCGGAGCATCTACAGCAATCGAGCGCAGTTCGAGTCACCCAGCGCGGCCGCGCTCCTCGACGGACAGGTGGCGGCGATGGCCGACGCGAACCGCGACAGCGCATTCGGCGTCGACCTCGCGACCGTGGCGGACTGGTCGTCCGGTTCAGGAACTCGCGCCGCAGAGGCGTCGTAGGCCTGCCGCCGACCGCGCCGGCTCACGGTTTCACGTAAATCGCGGACCCCTTGTCCCGGAACTCGCGCGCCTTGTCTTCCAGGCCCCTGGCGACGTCCTCGCTCGCCATGCTGCGGACCTGCTGGGTGAGCTCCATCGAGCAGAACTTCGGACCGCACATCGAGCAGAAATGCGCGAGCTTTGCACCGTCCGCGGGCAGCGTCGCGTCGTGGTACGCACGCGCCGTCACGGGGTC
>JANNHC010000340.1:0-5396 GCA_031404215.1 Acidobacteriota bacterium | reverse complement strand
GTCGGCGACATCGACGGCGACGGCGACATCGACATCGCGGTCGGCTATTTCTCGATGGATCGATCGTCGGCGTCCTGGATCGACGTCTGGACGAATCAGGGGAAGAAGAAGTGACTCGCGGGCTGGCGGCTGGCAGTGAGGCTTACGGATTCTGAAGCGTGAAGTACGCGGTGCGAGATATATCCTGGGCGCCGTCCGTCACCCGGATGCGCAGTTCGTACGTGCCGGCCGGCAGGGCGCCGATGGGCAGCCGGCCGACGTGCTGGACGCGGGAGCCGGTCGCGGTCGGGAGGTCCACCGGGGCTTCGGCCACGATCCGGCCGTTGCTGAGCAGTTGCGCGGACGCTGTCACGCCGTTCACATCACCGTAGAGTGTGAAATAGAACGGTACTTCAGTCGCGGACGACATCCGGATCGGCTCGCCGAGATTGGGGTATAGCAACCGGTTTCCGACGTACAGCGGCGCGGTCACGGTGGAGCCAGGCGCCGGCGGGTCATTCACTTCCTCGACCCGGCGTACGAGGACGAGGCTGCTCATCCCGATTTCCGATGCCTGCGCGACTGGGACCGTCAGCGTGGCCACGCGGGCGCTGCCCCGCGCGGCGATCGCATCGAACACCACCGACTCCATCGTGTAGACGCCGGGAGATAGATCCGTCTCCCGGTAGAACAGGATCTCCCCGTTTCTCGCCGCCTCCAGATCCTTCGCTTCGCCCGTCAGCACGTACTGCTGACTGAGCTTCTGCACCTCGTGTCCCTGTCCGTCGCGGATACGAACGACAACAGCCACACGGCCCGAATACGTTGACCGCTGCTGATCGACGCTGAAGCGGAGCGCCTCGGTCCCAATGCGCACGAGCACCGGCATCAGACCGGGACGCGCAGGGTCCGGAAAGCTGAACCCGGCGGCCTGCATGGGGAACGCGTTCGGCAGCGGCGTACTATCGAGCAGCGCGAGTGCGGGAATCTCGTAGCCGCTGGTGTCCACGGTGCGCGGCCCGGGGACGGCGCGATAGCCCTTCCGCGCAAAGACCTGCACGCTTGGACGGCGGACCTTGACCTGGATCGCGCGGAACTTGCCATCAGCCGAGGTGTTTCTGGGCGAATACGTCAGCAGGTAGTGAAACCGGTTGTCATCGTCGATGCGCCGGAACGCCGACGAGAGGTCGTTCGTCTGCTCGACGAGGAATCCGCCGGTCTCGTCGGCGAGCCGCGCAAGGCCGGTGCGGGAATCAAGCCGCAGCGTATCCTCGACCCGTTCCAATGCCATCGTCAGCGGCTGTTCGGACCGGTCGTTTCCGGTCATGACCTGGTTCATCCGATCCTCGGCGAAGGCATCCATTTCCTTCCGCGCGTTCGTCAACGTGCTCTTCGCCCGCAGGCCCTTCGCGTCAACGGCGTATGCCGTCACGTTGGCGCGATTGGCCACGTCGATCACGTGGTCGAGTCGCGCCGACAGCGCCGGCGAGACAGGCAGGCCGTCCGAGAAGAACACGATCGTCTTGCGACCGGGCAGGTAGGCGAGCGACTCCACCACGGCGAGCAGCCCGAACGCCGTGTCGTATCCCTTGTGCGCGCGATCGAGCCGGTCGAACGACCGGAGCATGTTCAATTCAGTTTGAATGAGCCGAAGCTCCATCTCGCGCGCGCCAATCTCCGAACCAGTACGCGACTGCGCGGCGCCGCTCGCCGTCGCCGCGCTGACTGCGGCAGTGCGGGTCTGTCCCTCGAGGTCGCGGCGACGCCCCATCAGCTCGTCGTTGCGGGCGGCCTTCTGTTCCTCCGCGGACGTGCCGGACGGCAGGACGCGCGCGACTGCCCGGCGCACCAGCCCGCGGTCGGTCGTGAACTGCTGCATCACACGAATGACCGGGTCGGTCGCGAACACCCCGACCCGCACGCTCGACTCGCCGGTCATCGGCACGTAGTCAAGCGTGGCCCGCTGGGCCAGTCGCAGCGATTCGGACGACAGATGATCGAACACGAGCGCCGTCGTCGCATCACCCGTGGCTGCGTCGGGAGCCGCCGGTCCTGCCGGCGCGGCCCCGGGCGTTATCGCGAGGGTCTGGCGGGGCGATCTCCAGGCGACGCCCACGCCGATGCCGCTCCCGTGAGACACTCGCGTGAAGGTATCGACTTTTTGAGCGACGCCGTCCTCCGCGACGTCAAAGTCGGACGCCGAGAGATCGGTGACCGGGCGTCCTTTTCTGTCGCGCACGATGACGTCAACGAGGATCGCCGTCGTCGTGGACGAAAATGCTTGCCGCTCGGAGGGTTGGGCAGCGGACTGGGCGACCGGTCGCGTGTGGCTGAAGACAGCCACCAGGAGTACCGCGGACATGGCGACGAAAGCTCTGTTCATTCCACAATGCGCAACATCGTCGAACGAAAGGCCTGCTCGCTCCCCTGCTTGACGATCGCGCGCAACTCGTACGTGCCGACCGGAAGCTGGTCGATCGGCAGACGGCCCACCTGCTGGATTCGGCCTCCCGTGACGGCGGCGAGCGGCATGGGCAGCTGCGCCACGGGCTTGCCGTCCTGCAGGAGCTCTATGACCGATTCGGGCGCGGGTCCACCCTGGACCGGGTACGCGGCGAAGTAGAAGACCACTTCCTTCGCGCTCTTGCTGACAGCTTCGCCCAGGTTCGGATACAGGACAAGATCGTTGACGAGCAGCGGGTTGTCGGCCCGGCGATCCTTTTCGGGCAGTTTCTCTCCGCGCTTGACCAGCACCAGACTGCTCATACGCAGCGAGCCGCCGTCGTCTTTCGGCACCTCGACGGTCGAGATACGCACGCTCGATTTTCCTGATGGCGCATCGTAGACGACCGTCTCCATCGTGTAGACGCCTGGCGGAAGCTCCGGCTCCCGGTAGAAGATGATCTCCCCCTGCCTGGCGCGTTCGAGGGAGTTCAGCGGGCCCTTCACCTCGTAATGCTGGCTGACTTTTCGCGTGACCTGATTCTGCTGGTCGAGGAAACGAACGATCACGGCGAAATCAGAAGAGTACGTCTTGCCGTCAGCGGCCGGTTGGAACGTCAGCGGCGCCGTCCTGAGGTCCACGACGACTGGCACGAGCCCCGGGCGGCCACGCTCGGGAAACAACATCGCGCCGGCGCGAAACGGAAAGGCGTTGGGCACCGGCTTCTGCTCGAGCGCGCCCAGGGCCAGCGCTTCCCACGAGTTGATCGGCATGCCACCCGCGTCGCGGACCGCGAAGTATCCCTTGCGAGCGGCGACCGTCATGCCAGGGCGCTTGACCTTGACCTCGATCGTGCGGAAGCGGCCGTCGTAGGTCTCGTTGGCGGGCGTATACCCGACGAGATAGTAGTTGTTTAGATCGCTCTCGATGCGATCGAAACCCTGGCGCAGGTTGTTGGTGTTCTCGAAGAGCAGGCCGCCTGTGTCCTGCGCCAGCTGACCGAGTGCGTTGTGGGGATCCTGGCGGAGCACGTCCTCGTTCTTCTCGAGCGCCTTCGTCAGGGGATCGCCCCCGCCACCGCCCGAGCCCAGAATCCCGGTGCCGGCTCCGGCGGCCTGATTCACCTGGTCGCGGATCATCGCCTGAGGGCTCTCTCCACGCAGACCCGCGGCATCCATGGTGTAGATGCTGACGTTGGCGCGATTCGCCGCGTCGATGACGCCGAGGAACAGCCGCTGCACCGCCGGCGGAAGAGTGATGCCTTCGGAAAAGAGTACGAGGCTCTTTCGTCCAGGCAGCCGCCGCAGCGTGTTGATGATGGCAAAAAGTCCGTTGGTTGTGGAATATCCCTGCTGATCGCGCTCCATGAGGTCGAAGTCCTGGATCATCTTCGACTGCATTTGCGCCAGCTGCGCCGCGGCAGGAGCGCTGCCCATCGCAGCCGAGGCGCCTGGACCGCCCGCGGCGGCGGCACTCGCAACTGACTGCCCGGCACTCGCCGCCTGCTGGTCGGCGTTTGTCTTCTGCTGCCGCTGGTCCGAGTTGTTGAAGCTCGCGGACGCGCGGCCGCCGACCGTGGCGAGCGCCTGACGCAGGACGTAGGCGTTGCGGGTAAACGGCGCATACGGCGTCAGCGCCAGATCGATCCCGAAGATGCCGATGTAGTTCGGCGCTTCCTCTTTTTTCCCGAGATAGCTTTGCGCCGCCTGCACCGCGAGACGCCTCGCCTCCGGGCTGAGCCGATCGAACACCAGCGCGGTCACGGCCGGTCCGGTATTCACAGGGGGCGATGACACCGCGGAATTCAATCCACCGCTCGCAGCTGGAGGAGCAGGCGGCGGTTCGGACCCGGGCACGGAAGGGCCGGCAAAGACCGGGGTAAATGAGCCAATTGTCTGCGGCACGCCGTCCTCGAGCACCTCGAATTCCGAGGGCGCGAGGTCGCGCACCGGCTGGCCGCGCTTGTCGCGCACGACGACATCGACCAGCACCGCAGTCACGCCTTCGTTCAGTGTCCGTTCCGCTCGCTGCGGCGGCGGCTGTTGAGCCTCACCCACGAGGATCGCCAACACCAGCATCAGAGCGATCGTGCCAGGATTTCTTCCGCCTGAAGGCGGAAGCCATGAATTCATGTCAATGACCTCACCGGTAGCTTCCACCTTCGGGCGGACGTTCCGCTAACGCCCTCCGACCGATTGTGCACCGCTGCGCTGCGTGCGTGCCAGGCGGTCGAGCCTCGTGAACTCCTCGCGCTCGCGTGCCGCGTCGTCTGCGCGCCCGGCGCGCTGGTACGCGCGCGCGAGCGTGAAGTGCAGCCCTGGACTGTCTGGCGCGAGCTTGATACCGATCAAGAGTTCTTTGATGGCGCCGTCGACATCGCCGGTTTCCAGCAGCGCCTGGCCGAGCGCCTTGCGTGAGGGGAACGCGTTCGGCGCCGCCGCGACGGCCTGCTGCGCCCACGGCAGGGCGGACTGCGCGTCCCCTCGCTTCAGGTACTCGTAGGAGATTTGCATCAGCGACCAGGCATGTCCCGGCTGCAGCTCCAGCTCCCGCTTGAATTCCTCGATGGCCTTGTCCGGCTTCTCCTGCAGCAGGAAGACCGCAAACGCGTAGTGCACGTTCTGGGTTTCCGGATAGCGCGCGGCGAGCGCCTCGAACGCCTTCTCGGAGGCGGCGGTGTTCCGCGTCGCCATCATGTAGCTGGCACGCCCGGCCATCAGCACCATCTCTCGGCGGTCTGGAGGCGCTTCGACCGGCAGCAGCGGCATGCGCAAGGTCGCAAGGCCCAGGGCCTCGATCACGCGCGGATTGTCGTCCCCTTCGCTTGCAAACTCTCCGAGCGTTTCGAGCGCCTGCTCGTATTGCTCCATCCGCGTCATCAGCACGGCCGCGTGATAACGCGCCACGCTCCCGAGTTCCTCCGTGTCGCCGATGCCGAGAATTCGCGACTGCAGCAGGTGTTGCAGCGAGCGAT
>JANNHC010000339.1:0-2083 GCA_031404215.1 Acidobacteriota bacterium | reverse complement strand
CCTTGCTCGCGCCATTCCTCGCCGAGCTCGCCGCCGCCGCGGACATACGCCAGGGCATAGATGACGCCGCGGTCGAGCAGGCTCAGGCGGGCCGAGGAAAACGTCGGCGCCATCGACGCGCCGTACGAGCCGTACGCGTAGAGCAGCAGCGGCGCCTTGCCGTCGAGCGCCACGCCCTTCTTCGACACGACTGAAACCGGCACCTTCGTGCCGTCTCGCGCGACGGCCCAGATACGCCGTGACTCGTAGGCGGCCGGATCGTACCCGCCAAGCACGTCCTGCTGCTTGAGGAGCGTGCGGGCGCGCGTGTTCATGTCGTACTCGTACACCGACGAAGGCGTCACCATCGACTCGTAGGTGTACCGGATCGTCGTCGTGTCGAACTCGGCATTGCCGCTCATGGACATCGCGTAGTCCGCCTCGGCCGTGGAGATCCGGTGAGACTGCCGCGTGTTCATGTCTATCAGCCGGAGGTACGTCAGCCCTCCTTCGCGCTCTGACACGACGACGTGATGGGCGAAGAAACTGAGGCCGTCGATCTTGAGCCAAGGCTGATGATCGATGAACGGCTTCCAGTTTGGTTCCGACGGGGCGGCGATCGGCGCCGTGACCACACGGAAGTTCTTCGCCCCCTTGTTCGTCGTGATGTAGAAGAGCCCGCTGTAGTGATCGACGTCGTACTCGTGGCCGGCCTGCCGCGCGAGAACGACTTGTAGCGCGCCCGTCGGGTTATCCGCCGCCAGGTACCGGATCTCGCGCGAGGTTTTTGCGTAAGAACCGAGGAAGATCATCTTCTTGTCGAGCGAGCGGCCCGCGGAGACGTCGAAGAGCTCGTCCTTCTCGTCATACAGCAAGTCGTTGCGGCTCGTGCCGACCACGTGCCGCCAGAATTTGTCGGACCGCTTCGACACGCCGTCTTCGGTTGTGTAGAAGATCGTCCTGTTGTCGGTCGCCCACACGATCGATCCGACGCGTTCGATCGCCTCGCTCGTCGTCTGCTGACTGCTCAGGTCTTTCACGTGGAGCGTGTGCTGGCGGTAACCCGTCGTATCGACCGTATACGCCAGCCAGTTCCCGTCGTCGCTCACGACGAAGTCACCGAGGCCGAGGTAGCTGTGGCCCTCTGCGAGCTTGTTCAGATCCAGCAGGATCTCTTCCGCACCGGCCATGCTGCCTTTGCGGCGACACCGGTAGGGATACTGTTTCCCCTCCTCGGTGCGTGAATAGTAGTAATAGGAGCCGATGCGCGAGGGGACGCTGAGGTCGGTCTGCTTGATGCGTCCCAGCATCTCGGAATACAACCTGTCCTGAAGCCCCTTGATGGGCTTCATCACGTCGTCTGTGTACGCGTTTTCCGCCTCGAGGTACGAAATCACTTCCGGATTGGACTTCTCGCGCAGCCAGAAGTAGTCGTCCTTCAACGTGTCGCCGTGGACGGTCGTGACCCGCGGCGATTTTTTCGCGACCGGGGGCTGCGTGGCCACGCTGCTGGTCTGGGCAATCACCGCCGGGGCGAACAGCACCGCCAGCTGGAGCGCGACGACTACCCGGCAGGAGGAATGTCGGTTCATGTGAAACTCCGCTGAATTGGAGAGCCATCATACTCTCGACACCACGCCCGGAGCCCTTTGCGAATGACGGTGCTACACTCTGCCCACTATGTACATCACCATGCGTTTCTTGCCAGTGGTGCTCGCCGTGGTCCTGCAGCAGGGCCCGATCGAGCCTGGGTGGACCGAGCTCTTCAACGGAAAGGATTTCACCGGCTGGAAGGTCAGTGGAAACCAGGCCACGTTCAAGATTCAGGACGGCGCGCTGGTTGCGAACGGCCCCGTCGCGCACGCGTTTTACGACGGCCCCGTCATGAATCATGCCTTCCGCAACTTCGAGCTGAAGGTGGACGTGATGGCCAAGAACAATTCGAACGGCGGCATCTACGTGCTCACCGAGTACCAGGACACGGGGTTTCCGCGCAAGGGGTTTGAAGTCCAGGTCAACAACACCTACGCGCGGGATCCAGTGAAGACGGGGAGCCTGTACCACGTGATGGACGTCACCGAGGCCTTGCCAAAAGACGATGAGT
>JANNHC010000338.1:0-6810 GCA_031404215.1 Acidobacteriota bacterium | reverse complement strand
GCGAATACGATCGTGCAAGGCGCCTCGTTCGCGATCGTAGGGTTACTGGTGGCCAGCCTGAAGCTCGCTCTATCGCGCGAGCGCGCCCTGAGCCGGATCGATCCCCTGTGCCGCTTACTGAACAGTCGGGCTTTCTACGAGGACAGCGATCGTCTTCTCGCGCTGTGTCGGCGCGGCAAGCGGCCCGTCACCTTGGCCTATCTAGATCTGGATAACTTCAAAGCCGTCAACGATGCCTTTGGGCACAAGGCTGGCGACAATCTACTGTGTGCGGTCGCCGAGGTTATCCAATCGTCCGTCCGGTCGAGCGACCTTGCGGCACGGTTGGGAGGGGATGAGTTCGCGATGCTGTTCCCTGAACTCGGTCCAGATGAGGTCCGGCAAACGCTGGAACGACTGCGTATCGCCCTGAGCCAGCCGACTTCGGATCTTTCCTGTAATGTCACCGTCAGCATTGGCGCGGTCACGTTCATGAAAGCGCCAGACGATGTTCAGGCGATGGTCCAAATGGCCGACTCGGTCATGTATTCCGCCAAGGCAGACGGCAAGAATCGGGTTCACCTGCAACTTATCGGTCGCGACGTGGCGATGGCCGAGACCGATCCTGCCGATGCGCAAATTCAGCGAACCAGTAAGGGTGGCTGAGTCCTTCCGAAGCCCTATTCCACTTCTTTTTCCTGCGTTTCATCCGCGGCAATGCGCAGCGAACGAAGGAAGCGTTTTTCGTTCGCGCTGATCTCGAAGTTACGGCGCTCGGCGGCACGGGCGGCTTTCTGGGGAGGGGTGCTGATCTTGGCGAGCGCGCCAGGCGTCGTGCGGTTCATGAAGCCGATCACCGCCTCCAACGACACTTTCATTTCAAAGCCGGCCGCGCGTGCGCGCTCGCGGCACGCCTCGATGCGCGGATCTTCGGCGACGGCGGCAGCAATGGCGTCGGATAGCTCACGGGCCATCCGGTTCACGACGTCGTCCATACGGGTCCTCCTCACCGCCGCCGGAGCTGGGAAACCGGGGCGTATCCCGATCCGTCGGTCCGGAACGCCCAAGGCTGGCCTGGGGTTGGCGGACAGCTGAAGCCCGGGCGGGGCGACAGGGATCGAGCGCCAAATTTGTTCATAATGAAGGATTTGCAGCGCGGGAACGCATGGTCATTGTAAGCGTCCCCAGATCGACTGTCAATGGTCCAGCCGCGCGCCTGCGTCACTTTTCCGCCGCAACCTGAGTCGGAATCAGGCGCCTCCGCCGCCGACTGCGAAAGACTCGTTTCTGCCCGGCGGCTGCGTTGCTACAATGAGCCGGTCATTCCATAGTGTCTCAGCCGCCCGGCACAGGACAAAAGATTGGACGAGTCCCGCCCATACGCCGATCCCTCGTCGATTGCCAAGCTCGATCCCGCCGTCGGTATCGGCTTTCCCGGCGCCTTCCCGTTCACCCGCGGTATCCAACCGACCATGTACCGCGGCCGGCTGTGGACGATGCGGCAGTACGCGGGGTTCGGGTCGGCATTCGAATCCAACCAGCGATACCGATACCTGCTCAGCCAGGGCGTGAGCGGGCTGAGCGTCGCGTTCGATCTCCCCACCCAAATCGGCTACGACTCGGACCATGAACTTGCGGCAGGCGAAGTGGGCCGGGTCGGGGTGGCGATCGACTCGATCGAGGACATGGCTGAGCTGTTCGACGGGATCCCGCTCGGCCGCGTCTCCACGTCGATGACGATTAACGCGACGGCGATCGTGCTGCTGGCGCTGTACATCGCGGTCGCGCGCAGGCAGGGGGTCTCACCGCCGGCACTGTCGGGGACAATTCAGAACGACATCCTGAAGGAGTACATCGCCCGGGGCACTTACATCTTCCCGCCGAGGGCTTCACTTCGCATCGTCACCGACATCTTCGCGTACTGCGAGCGCGAGCTGCCGAACTGGAACACGATTTCGATCAGCGGCTACCACATCCGCGAGGCCGGATCGACCGCGGTGCAGGAAGTCGCCTTCACGTTTGCGAATGCGATTGCGTACGTGCGCGCGGCCGTCGACGCGGGGCTCGAGGTGAACAGCTTCGGCCAGCGGCTCTCGTTCTTTTTCAACGCCCACAACGATTTCCTGGAAGAAGTCGCCAAGTTCCGGGCGGCTCGGCGGCTGTGGGCCACGATCATGCGGGATCGCTTCGGCGCAACCCACCCGCGCGCCCAGCAGCTGCGCTTCCACACGCAGACCGCGGGCAGCACGCTCACCGCACAGCAGCCCGACAACAACATCGTCCGGGTCGCACTGCAGGCGCTGGCGGCGGTCATGGGCGGCACGCAGTCGCTGCACTGCAATGGACGCGATGAAGCCCTGGCGCTGCCGACCGAGGAGTCCGCGCGCGTGGCGCTTCGCACTCAGCAGGTGATTGCCTCGGAAAGCGGCGTCGCGAATACGGTCGATCCCTTCGGAGGCGCCTACGCGATCGAGGAGATGACCGGCCGCATCGAAGCCGGGGCGCGCGCCCTGCTCGATCGAATCGACGCGGCGGGGGGCACGCTGGCCGCCATCGAACGTGGCATCATCCAGCGCGAGATCCAGGAGTCGGCGTACCGCGCGCAACAGGCCATCGACTCCGGGGAGCAGGTGGTCGTGGGCGTCAATCGTTTCATGTCCGGGGACACGTCGGGTATCGACGTTCTGCAAATCGATCCCGACATGGAGCGCCGGCAAGTCGAGCGCGTGCGGACAGTGCGCGCGGCGCGCGCGTCCGGGGACTGGCGAGGGTCGCTCGACGGGGTGGCCGCGGCCGCGAGAGATGCCGCGAACCTCGTGCCCCCGATCATCCGCGCCGTCGAGGCCCATGCCACGATCGGCGAGATCTCCGACACCTTGCGATCCGTCATGGGCGAACACAAGGAGATTGATGTCTGATCAACGCGACGCGCAGCTCGCGGTTGGCGGTTCGGGACGTCCGGCCCAGCCGGCCGCTCTTGCGTCGTTCGACGAGTCGCCAGTCGCGAATCGCCCGCCGCCACTGCTCTCCGTGGAACACCTGACGACGGGGTTCGACATCGGCGGACAGTTCTTACCCGCGGTGATCGACGTCAGCTTTCACGTACGGCCGGCGGAAACGCTGTGCCTCGTGGGCGAGTCCGGGAGCGGCAAGTCGGTGACGGCGCTGTCCATCCTGCGTCTCGTGCAGCGGCCCGGCCGGATTGCGGACGGACGCATCCTGTTCAGGGAACGCGACCTCCGATCCCTGCACGAACGCGACATGCAAAAGATTCGCGGGGCGGAAATTGCGCTGATCTTCCAGGAACCGATGACGGCCCTGAACCCGGTCTTCACGATCGGCAACCAGATCGAGGAGACGCTGCGCGTCCACGGACGCGCGACGCGCCGGACCGCTCGTCAGAAAGCCATCGAGCTGCTCGAGGCGGTCAGCGTGCCCGAACCGCACAAGCGCGTGCGGGATTACCCGCATCAACTATCCGGCGGGCTTCGGCAGCGGGCGCTCATCGCCATGTCGCTGGCGTGCGAGCCGGCGCTGGTGATCGCGGACGAGCCGACGACGGCGCTCGACGTCACGATCCAGGCACAGATTCTGGACCTGTTGCGGTCGCTCCAGCAGAAGATGGGACTCGCGCTTCTGCTCATCACGCACGATCTCGGAGTGGTCGCTGAAATGGCGGACCGCGTCGCCGTCATGTACGCGGGCCGGATTGTCGAGGAGGCGGGGGTCCAGGAGCTTTTCGCGGATCCAAGGCATCCGTACACGCGGGGGCTCATGGCGTCGATTCCTGGCGGCGCGCCCGGCACCCGGCTCCAGGCGATTCAGGGCAGCGTGCCGCCACTCGGCGAACTACCGCCAGGCTGCTCGTTCACACCGCGGTGTCCCAATCGCTTTGACCCGTGCCCGACGGCGCATCCGGGGGTGACTGTGTTTCTTCCGCCTGGAGGCGGAAGCCACACGAGTGTGGAGAGCGGCGGAAGCCACACCGATTTTCATGCAGCGTCTCGTGGCCTCCGCGTTCGGACGGAAGGACCTCACACGACCAGGTGCTACCTCTACAGTGACGCGGTGGAACCGGACGTCCGGGAGGCGGAGCGAAGCTGATGCCGCTGCTCGACGTGCAGGATCTCGTCAAGGAGTTCACCCGCAAGCGCGGCATACTGGCGCCGGCGTCGGTCGTGCACGCGGTGGACGGGGTGAGCTTTTCGATCGAGGAGGGAGAGACCTTCGGACTCGTCGGCGAATCCGGCAGCGGCAAGACCACGACGGGGCGATGCATTTTGCGGCTGATCGAACCCACCTCGGGCAGCGTCCGGTTCAAGGGGGAAGATGTGCTGGCCTTTTCCCGTCAGCGGCTCCGTGAGGCGCGCCGCGACATGCAGATCGTCTTCCAGGATCCGTATTCCTCGTTGAACCCGCGGATGCGCGCCGGCGACATTGTGGAGGAACCACTCATCATTCACGGCGTGGGCGCCAAGCCGCAGCGGCGCGCGCGGGTGGCGGAGCTGTTTGAGCTCGTGGGCCTCGATCCCTCGCAACTCACCCGGTATCCGCACCAGTTCAGCGGCGGCCAGCGCCAGCGCATCGGGCTGGCGCGGGCGCTCGCGCTCAATCCTTCGCTGGTGATCGCCGACGAGCCGGTATCGGCGCTCGACGTGTCGGTGCAGGCGCAAGTGATCAACCTGCTCATGGATCTGCAGGGGCGGCTGAAGCTGACGTACCTCTTCATCGCGCACGATCTCAGGCTCGTGCGTCACATCTGCAGCCGCGTCGCCGTGATGTATCTGGGAAAGATCGTGGAGATGGGAAAGACCGAAGCGATCTTCGCCGCGCCCGCGCATCCCTACACGCGCGCACTCCTGTCGGCGATTCCGGTCCCTGATCCGACCGCGCCGAGACAGCGAATCGTGCTCGATCCCGCCTCGTTCCGCCGCGAAGCCCCGCTGCGGGACGTAGGCGCGGATCATCTTGCCGCGGTGTAACCGAGAACAGGTCAACCGGGCTGACTAAGCTGACCGGATCCCACAGGAGCAAGGGAGGGGGGGACGCGCTTCACGTCCTTCTCCACCTGGCCGTCACGGATCGAAATCACCCGGTGCGCGCAGGCCGCGATTTCGGGCTCATGCGTGACGACGATGATCGTGTTCCCCGCATCGTGAAGGCGGGCGAAGACACCCATGATCTCGGTCCCGGTCTTGGAATCGAGGTTTCCGGTCGGCTCGTCGGCCAGAAGAATCGAAGGATCGTTGACGAGCGCACGGGCAATGGCGACCCGCTGGCGCTGACCGCCGGACAGCTCGTTCGGACGGTGCGACGACCGCGACGTCAGCTCGACCTTCTCGAGCGCCAGCTTCGCGCGCTCCTGGCGAATTTTTCCAGACACACCGGCGTACACCAGCGGCAGCTCCACATTGTGCAGCGCCGTGGCCCGGGGCAGCAGGTTGAACGTCTGGAACACGAAACCGATCTCCTCGTTGCGGATGCGCGCCAGCTCGTCGTCGTTCATGGCCGCGACCTCCTTGTCGTTCAGGAGATAACTGCCCTTGCTCGGCGTGTCGAGACAGCCGATGAGGTTCATCAGCGTCGACTTGCCCGAACCCGAAGGACCCATGATGGCGACGTACTCACCGCGTTCGATCAGGATCGACACACCGCGCAGGGCATGGATCTCCTCGTCGCCCATCACGTAGGTCTTCCAGAGATCGCGCGTTTCAATTAATGCCATAGAAGGTCGAAGACGCTAAAAGGAGCCCGATTGTTCCCGCGTTCAAGCCCTGACCCCTGGGTCCAGCGAGGCTTCTCTTAGTCTCTCACATCATCTGGTCGGGCATTTTCAACGATTCTGGTTCTTGAATTCAGCAACGTTCGATGCCGGCAGCTCGGGCGTCTTCTGCTCTCTGAGCCTCTTCCTGGTCTTGCCGGTGGCGGTCTGGGCGGCGCAGGCAGGGCAGAAGCTCCAGTCCGGTTGAAGTGCGCGTGCGCATTTCGGACAGCCGGGGCTCAGCCGATGGCCGCAGTGAGGACACGCCTTGAAATCGAACGCGACCGCCCCGCTGCAGTTCGGGCACAGCGTGCGCATGCCGCGGACTTCGGTCACGACGCGCAACAACTCGTCGGCGGTGGTGATGCCGGACTTCACTTTCTCGAGGCCATCCTCACCGAGCGTGATCATCCCGGCCTCGATCGCGAATTCGCGGATCAGCTCCTCGCCGGCCTTCTGCGCGATCAGGCGGCGCACCTTGTCGGTGACGCGCATGACCTGGCAGAGCGCGATCCGTCCGCGATACCCGGTCTGGTGGCATTCGCCGCAGCCGACCGCGCGATAAAACACGAACGACGCCGCGCCGCCTTCGGGGATCGACAAGGCGCGCAGCGTGTCGGCTTCCGGCGTGTACTGCCGGCGGCACGACACGCACACCCGGCGCACGAGCCGCTGCGCAATCACGCCGACGAGCGCCGAACTCATCACGTGCGGCTCAATGGCCATATCGGCCAGCCGGGTGATGGCCGACGGCGCATCGTCGGTATGCAGCGTCGAGAGCACGAGCCGGCCGGTCTGCGCGGCCTGCATCGCAATCTTCGCCGTGTCCTGATCGCGAATTTCACTGATGAGCACGACGTCCGGATCCTGACGGAGGATGGCCCGGAGCGCGGCGGCGAACGTCTGCGTCGCCTTCTCGTTGACCTGTGTCTGGTTGACGCCCGGGATCTGGTACTCGATGGGATCTTCGATCGTGATGATATTGGTCCGTTCCGACTTGATGGAGCCGATCGCCGAGCTGAGCGTCGTCGTCTTGCCGCTGCCCGTCGGCCCGACGACGAGGATCATCC
>JANNHC010000337.1:0-4730 GCA_031404215.1 Acidobacteriota bacterium | reverse complement strand
CAGCCAACGAGCCTCCCTTCTTCCATCATGGCCTGTACACCACCATGCGTCAGGCGGTGCTGGCCCATTCAGGCGAGGCGCTCCAATCGAGGACTCAATTCGAACGGTTGAAGACCTACGATCAGGACTCGGTGATCGAATTCCTGAAGACACTTCAGGTGCTGCCGGCTGGAACTCCCCACCTTGTCGTCGATGAGCGCTTCCGCGAGAAGCAGTGGCCGAAGATCGTGAACACTGCCGATCCCGGAACACCGCGACGTCGTGATCACGGTCGTCGAGACGCGCCGGGTTCTCTGGGGACCGGACTTGGCAGTTGCTCCACGAACGCCCTGACGGCCACCTCGGCCGGGCTTCACGTCGCCCTCTTCCTCCGAGAGTTCCCACCGAGCGCCGCCCGTGCCGCTGCCAGCTCCTTGCGCTGCGTCTGATCCAGTCTCGGGAAAGCAACGGCCATGTCCTCCATGGCGTCGATCACGGCCGCGACGACGACCAGTCGCGTGAACCACTTGTTATCGGCCGGCACGACGTACCAAGGGGCGTGGCCGAAGCTCGTGTGCCGAATCATGTCTTCATAAGCCTTCATGTAGCGGCTCCAGTGCTTTCGCTCCTCCACGTCCGCGAGGGAGAATTTCCAGTTCTTCGCAGGCTGGTCGAGTCGCTTCAAGAAGCGCCGCTTCTGCTCGTCCGGCGACACGTGAAGGAAGAACTTGCGGATGGCGATGCCGTTGCGCGTGGCGTACCGCTCGAACGCGGCGATGTCCGTGAGGCGCTCCTGCCAGACGTGTTTCGTCACGAGCGATGGCGGCAGCTTCTGGCTTCCGAGAATCCGGGGGTGGACCCGCACGATGAGCACTTCTTCGTAGTACGAACGGTTGAAGATCCCGATCCGCCCGCGCTCCGGCAGGCACTTCGTCGTCCGCCACAGGAAGTCATGGTCGAGTTCCTCGGACGACGGCGCTTTGAACGAATAGACCTGGCAGCCTTGGGGATTGACGCCCGACATCACGTGCTTGATGGTGCTGTCTTTCCCGGCGGCATCCATGGCCTGGAAGATCAGCAACAGGCTCCAGCGGTCCTGCGCATACATCCTTTCCTGGAGCTCGCTCAGCCGTGCCACACCCCGCTCGAGCCAACCGCTCGCCTGCTCCTTCGATATCAGGTCGCCGGTGTCGCCAGGATCGACGTCCTTCAGCCGGAACTTGCGGCCGTCCGTCACTCGGAACGGCCGAGCGAAACGGCTGGCTCGTGATATGGCGATTTCCTGCCGTGACTTCATGCTCACTGCTGCACCCGCTTCGGTAAAAGGGCGATCTCTCGTGCCGGCCACGCTCGACTCCGGCGCCTGTGACACGCACGAAGATCTTCTCGAGATGAGTTCTCCCGACGACGGCCTCCGGGTTCGTCGGCTGATCAATCTTGATCAGATACAGGTTACCGCGTGCGCCCTGTCAGACCGCAATGGCGATAGCATGAATCGCATGCCTTCACTAACGGTTTGGGAATCTTTCGACTCGTCCATGACGCCACGCCGGTGGCCGTTGGCCGGCACGCCCGTAGAGCCTTGAACGAGTCCGCCGGGCGTGTTCGCGGTCGGCGATGTCCGTGGCGGTAATATCAAGTGCGTGAACTCGGCGGTTGGCGAGGTATCCATCGCGGTGGCGTTCGTGCACAGAGTGTTACAGGAATAGACTGGGTGCCAGGGGTGCCGCGGGGTGCCACCAAGGGGTGCGGGAGAAGGGGTTTTTCATGATTAGCGTATGCACACGCGCGGGACGGTTGACGTTGCTTTGTATTGGGGCGGCGATTATGGCGGGAACGTTTAGCGTCCAAGGGCAGGGGACCGCGAAGCGAATTGTGCTCATTGCGGGGAAGCCCAGCCATCCACCGGGCATGCATGAATTTCGCGCCGGCTCCATGCTGCTGCAGAAGGCGCTCGGCGGCGTCAAGGGCGTCACGGTTCAGGTGTACACGAACGGATGGCCGACCAAGACGGTTGACGGCGCGTTGGTGGACGACAGCGCGGCGCTCGACAACGCGGATGCGGTGTTGATCTACGCCGACGGCGGACGCGGCAATCCCGCGATCCAGGGCGATCGCATGAAGGTCATCGATGCCCTCGCAGCGAAAGGCGTGGGCCTTGGTTTCGCGCACTACGCGGTGGAAGTGCCGGCCGGCGCCCCGGGCGAGGCGATGCATCGCTGGGTCGGCGGGTATTACGAGACGAACTTCTCGGTGAACCCGATGTGGAGGCCGGCGTTCGACGGGCTGCTCACCCATCCGGTCACGCGCGGGGTGCGGCCGTTCGGCACCCACGACGAGTGGTACTTCAACATGCGCTGGGTGCCGGACACGGTGGGCAAGGCGCGCGTGACGCCGATCCTGACGTCGAAACCGGGCGACGAGGTGCGGAAGGGACCGTACGTGTCCCCCCGCGGGCCCTATCCGCACATCATCGCGGACAGCGGCAAGGTCGAGTCGATGATGTGGGTGTACGAACGGCCCGATGGCGGGCGGAGCTTTGGCTTCACCGGCGGTCACACCCACGCGCACTGGGGCGATGCCGATCAGCGCAAGGTCATGCTGAACGCGCTCCTGTGGATTGCGAAGGTCGAGGTGCCTGCTCGCGGCGTCGAGGATGCCATCACCGCGGCGGACCTGACGGTCAATCTGGATCCAAAGACACCACGCTGAGGGCGTCGAACCCGCGTATCATTGCGCCGCATGCCACACCGTCTCGCCCATCTTGTCTGCGTCGCCTTGTTGTGCGGCGCGATCGCTGACGCCGGCCTCGCCGCGCAGGGCGGCGCCGCGCCTCAACGCCTCAAGGTCTCCGAGAACAAGCGCTTCCTCGTGACCGCCGAAGGGCGCCCGTTCTTCTGGCTCGGCGACACGGCGTGGGAGCTATTTCACCGGCTCAATCGGGAGGAGGCGGTCCGCTACTTGCGCAACCGCGCCGAGCGCCGGTTCACCGTCGTTCAAGCGGTGGCGCTGGCGGAACTCAACGGGTTGAACGACCCTAATCCGTACGGCCATCGACCGCTGCTCAACAACGACCCGGCGACCCCCGACGTGAAGGATGGTCCGGACAACGACTACTGGGACCATGTGGACTTCATCGTGAAGGAGGCCGGAGCTCTCGGCATCTATATCGGTTTCCTCCCGACATGGGGCGACAAGTGGAGCATCAAGCGCGGCGCCGGCCCCGAAGTCTTCACGGCGCAGAACGCCGGGGGCTATGGCGCGTGGCTCGGCGCACGGTACAAGGACACCCCGAACATCATCTGGATCCTCGGCGGCGACCGCGCGATTGAAACCGACACACACAAGGAGATTATCCGTGTGATGGCACGGGGGTTGCGCGCTGGAGACGGCGGGACGCACCTCATGACCCTGCATCCATCAGGCGGTCAGAGCTCGTCCGCGGCGTTCCACGACGATGACTGGCTTGATTTCAACATGCGGCAGAACGGCCACGTCGCGGAGTTCACCGGCCGCTACGATCAGACGCGCACCGATTACGAGCGCACGCCGGTGAAACCGGTGCTCGATGGCGAGCCGATTTACGAGGACCATCCGGTGTCGTTTGACGCCGCTCGACTCGGCCATTCGATTTCGAGCGACGTCCGACGTCCGCTCTACTGGAATCTCTTCGGCGGCGCGTTCGGCCACACCTACGGCCATCACTCTGTGTGGCAGATGGCGGCGCCGGGCCGCCCACCGATCAACAACCCACTGATGCCCTGGGCCGACGCCGTCAACCAGCCAGGCGCCGCCCAGATGCAGCACGCGCGCGCGCTGCTCGAGTCGCGTCCGTTCCTGGTGCGCGTACCCGACAATGACGTCGTTGTCACGGGGCCGATTCCGACGAGCATGCCGGGCAGCGGACGGTATCGCTTTGCCGCCACGCGCGACTCGAGCGGCAGCTACGCGATGGTCTACGCGCCGGTCGGCCGGTCGTTCACCGTGCGCACGAGCAAGGTCTCGGGCTCACGGCTCACGGCGTGGTGGTTCGATCCACGTACCGGCAAGGCGACCGCGATTGGCACGTTCGCGAACACCGGCGAACGCACGTTCACACCGCCGGATCCGGGGGAGATGATCGACTGGGTGCTGGTCCTGGACGATGCGTCGAAGTCGTACGGCGCTCCAGGTTTGAGGAAGTGAGGACCTGCAACCTCCTCAGAAACGCCATTCGAGGCCGACGAGCGGGAACAGGCCGAGCTGTTCCTGAAACGTGGCGGAATCCAGCCGGCGATTCCAGTAGTAGCTGGCGAAGTTGCGGCGGTTCGTCACGTTCTGCACGCCCCCAAAAATGATGAGGGGGCGCCGTTCAAAGGCGAACGTGCGCTCCGCGCGCACATCGAGACGGAAGTAGTCGGACGCGCGCGCCGCATTCACCATCGACAGATCGTAGATCCCTCGCTGCTGCTCGCTCGACGCCGCCGTGTCGAAGGGGGTGAACGGCCGGCCGCCCAGCCACGCCAGGCGCGCGGAGGCCTGCCAGCCGCGCGCCGGCTTCCAGGTACCCGCCGCGTTGAAGACAAACGGATAGTCGAAGGACCCTGGACGCAGCACATTGTCCAGTCCCGCGTGCCGCGCGCGCGAGCGCGCGACGTTGACCTGTGCCGACCATTGCGAGGTGAGCCGCTTCTCGAATGTCGCTTCCAACCCCTCCGCCCGGCCGCGCCCGGCGCTCACAAGCGGAAACAGAATCGATCGCACGTCAAAGG
>JANNHC010000336.1:0-3567 GCA_031404215.1 Acidobacteriota bacterium | reverse complement strand
CCGTCTCAACCGCTGAAGCACGCACTGCGGCGATGCCGATACCCTGCCGTCCGCCTTGCGTGCGGCGTCGTGCGCGCAAATGGCGCTTGACCCTTATGCTCGGTGGAGGTCTTCGATTACAAACCGGACCCGGAGACGATTGCCCGCGAGAGCATCGACTACATGCGGCGCTCGCTTCCGGCGTAGCCACCCGCCGGAGAAAGAGATCGTTCACATCGCCTCGATCATCTTGCGCAGCGCGGGGTAGTCGATTTTGGCGTTGTGCCGGCGATCGACGGGGATCCGGCTGACGGCCAGCACGTCGGCGAGATGTGCCCATGCGAAGCGGCCGAGCAAGGTGTCGCGCACGGGGGATCCCTCGTCTTCCAACTCGACGACCAGAACTCTTCGACCACGGCGCTGCACGAACGCGCTTCGGCGGACGCCAGCCACATCGCTGGCCGCGCATTCGACGGCAAAGGGATACAGCACGCCATGGTCATCACTGACCTTCGCCGCCGAGCGGCCCAGCAGCCACAGCCGCCCCTGCTGGTCGAGATACCCCGCGTCCCCCGTCCGGTGCCACACGTGCTGACCAACGGCAATCTTCGTGTCTTCGTCACCAATGCCTTCGAGATAGCCTGCGAGCACGTGCTCGCCGCAGACGACGATCTCGCCTGCGCGGTCAGGACCGAGCGCCTGCCGGTCGAACGCCCCCGGCATCTGCGCATCGATCGCTGTTCCCCATCGATCGGGCAGGATGCGAACCTGAATGCACGGTGCGGGTGCTCCCGTCAGCAACCCGGCGCCCTGCTGCATGGCGACCCGATCCGATGCGCCGATGTCCTGCCGGTCAATCGAGGCGATCGGCTCCGCCTCCGTCGATCCGTAGACCGCGACGATCGATGCACCGGGCGCGACGCCGGCGATCGCGTCGAGAGTCGATGGGAAGACAGGCGCACCTCCCGTAAAAATCCGTTCAAACGTGTCGAGCCGATGGCCGCCGGCGGCTGCGTGGGTGACGAGCCGATCCAGGAAGGCCGGCGATGCGACGGTCCGGGTCGGCCGCTCGATGCGTATCTGCTCGAGCACCGGCGCGGGATCGATCGCGCCGGGCGCCCTGAGATTCGCATCCGGAATGATGCTGGTGACCCCGGATGCGAGATTGGCGAGCAGGAAAATCGGCAGGGTCGTGAGGTCGATGTCGCCGGCCTGGAGCCCCAGGCTCTCCACGAGCGCACGATGCTGCGCCAGGAGAAAACCATGCGTGCGGACGGCCGCCTTCGGCTGCCCCGTCGTGCCGCTGGTGAACGTGATGATCGCCGGCGTGCTCCCTTCGCACGGTGCCACCGGCCGTCTCGCCCCTGACGAGCGGCGGCCCACGACGCGCGCGCCAGGAACGAAGCCGCCAATCGCCACCTTGATTGGAACCTCGCGGAGGGCGGCCGATCTCAGGCGCAGAAGGTGCGCGCGGGGAATGGCCACGAAGGCGTCCGGACGCACCTGGCCGATGCAGGCCGCCAGGACGGCGGCCTCCACGGATGGATCCACGAACACAGCGGTTACCCCGAGGCGGAACATCCCGATGATCGTCGTGTAGAGATCGATCGACATCGGGCTGAACACAAGCGCGCGCATGCCGGCCGCGAGGCCGGCTTCCGCGAGATCGTCGGCCGCGGCGCCCGCCGAGCGATCCAGTTCGGCGAACGTAATACGGCGATCCCGTTCGACGATGGCAGGCCGGTCTCCAAACCGCAATGCCTGCTCATGCAGGATGCAGGCGATATTCATATGTAGGCTCGCAAGTCGTGTCAGAGCGTGCGCGAGAACAAGGCGTACCGCCTGATGGTGCGGGCATAGCGATCGCTGATCCGGCGCGATACGTTCGTCTCGTGTATCAGCGCGTGCACGGCGCGGCGAAAGCCCATCTGCCTGGCGGCGCGCTGCGCGAGATCCGTCAGCACCCCGCCCAGGCCGAAACCGCCCACCGCCGGATCGACAGCCACGGTTTTCAGGATGACGGTGTCGGGAACGCCGCCCCGTCGAGCCTGGAGCAGGTCCGGCACCGCGAATATGAATCCGGCCAGCGCGTCGTTCCGCTCGGCGAGCATAATCAGTTCCGGCCGCACGCACGGCAGCAACGCGCGGTGCTGCGCGAGGAACTCCTCTTCGGAAATCGGCGCGTAGAAAGCATTGCGGCTGAAGGCCACGGCCGACAACGCAAAGATCCGGCGCAGCTCGGCGTCAGCGTGAGCCGGATCGAACGGACGGATGGAAATGCCCTCCGCCTCGAGACGCGCGCGGGCGCCGGCGGTGTGAGGATCCTCGGTCGAGAGGTCGTCGTTCAGGGCCGAGATGTACGTGGCGCACTGGGAAAACCCGGCGGTGGACCAATGTTGCGGCCAGTCGGCCGGATTGTCGGGCTCGAGAAAGAACGCCGGTTCGCCACCTCGTTCGACGATGAGACGGTAACGGCGCCAGGTGTTGCCGTCCATGGGACCCATCGCGGTGGTGCAGCCGGCTGTCGCAAGCGCCGCGCACGCGTGCGCGAGGATCGCCGCGCCGCACTCGCCGTCGGCGGCCGCGTAGTGCCCGACGATGCCGGGTCGTCCACCCGAACCGCTCCACCAGCAGGAGCATCGTGCAACCAGCGAATCACGCTCGACGCCGAATAGACACAGGTCCGGGGCGTGCAGGAAGCGGTCTCCCGACGGGACAAATGCAACGCCTCGATCGCATGCGAGTCGGGGGTCGGCCTTTTGTGGCGGCCATTCCAGAATGTGATCCATCGTGCCTTCTTCACCGCGCATCCACTCGATGAACCGTACCCCAGTACCCGAGCCTCGCCACGCGCCGATTGGCGCGACCGTCCTTCGCTGACCAGCCATCGGCCCGTCGTCTGTGGAGATAGAGCAGAATCAGCAGTACGAGTCCCAGCGTGATGACCAGGTGCGCGACGAGCGTCGCGGCATCGAGACCGATGTGCACCCGTAACAGGACGTATCCGCCGATCGGTATCGAGACGTTGTCGAGACCGCGCCACGCGCTGCCCTCGAGCAACATCATCAGCAGCGAGAGCGTGGCGGCGAGGAGCAGCGATTCCACGCGGCCGACGCCGCTCCAGAGCAGTAGCGGAACGTGCACGCAGAAGAATGCGACGACGACAAACGTCACCGATCCCTCGAGACTCTTGCTGGCGCTGGCGTATGGCGTCAGGCCGTAGCGGCCCCCGACGAGCGCACATGTCGCGTCGGCCAGCGTCAGCACGAGGACCGGTATCACAAACAGGAGCGGTTCCTCCCCGCGCGTGAGAAGGAACAGCAGCGCCACGGACAGGGGAAAATAGAGCTCGCCGAAGGTGGGCCGGTTTACCCCGCTGGTCACGCAGCCGAACCGATCGCGAAGGCTCGGAACGAACCGGGCCGCGGCGACAAGGAGCGCGCTGGTCCCCGTCAGCAGCAGCACAGGCCACATCTCGCCGAACAGGAACGGAAACGTGAGCGTGAGCAGGCCGGACCCGGCGTGCAGCAGCTTTCGGGTTGTCTCGGGACGAGCCGAGCTGGTTCGCGACCACACCAGGAGAAGCGA
>JANNHC010000335.1:0-5096 GCA_031404215.1 Acidobacteriota bacterium | reverse complement strand
TTCCTGAAAGTGAGAAAGATCGGGGCGAAAGTATAGCCGGCGAAGGAATGCGGACGAAGGGCAGTTCGTGCTAGCGAGCGGCCGCTGCTCTTGGGTACGTCTGGTTGTGGCTGTTCATTTTCGGCGCGATGTGTTCCGCGGCACAGCGCGGTGACGAGAAGTCGTCATCCGGTGAGGAGTTCGTGGGGACGTGGAGCGGGACCTGGGATACCTCGGGCTCCGGCGGCGGCTTCGAGCTGACGCTGGAAAAAGGCAAGGACGGAGTCGTCAGCGGAAAGGTCTCTGTTACCGGCGAGCCCACGTACAAGGCGGCGTTCAAAGCGCTCTCGTTTGAGGGCAAGAAGATGAATGCGAAATACGACTTTCCCGCGGATGCCGGGGGTGAGGTGGTGATCGCGGCGTCGTTCGACGGCAACACCGCGACAGGGACATGGTCGCTTCGTGAAAAGGCAAACGACAACGAGGTGGCCACGGGCGGCTGGACCGTGACCCGAAAGTGATCGACGCGGGCCTCGCCCGGTTCAGGACCGCTGCTCTGATCGTAAACGGACGAGTTGACCCACGAGAAAATCGACGACCCGCTCGAAAGGGTCGAATCCAAACGCGGCGGCCACCGAGGGGCGTAGATTCGAGTTGGCGTTGATATCGTAGAACACACGCCGGCCATCGGCTGTCTCCAGGTACTCGATCCCCCCGACATCGAGCCTCGCCGCCCGCACGATGCGCTTCGCGGTCTCGACGGCGTCGCGCGGCACGTCGGGATACGGTACGAACTCCACCGGGGCCGCGTCGGCGACCTCGTCCGACGGCACGCCGCACACACCGGCGCCTTCGTCGGGATTGCAGACCGGCGAGGGACACAGGTTGAATCGCCCGTGGGTCTTGACGCGCATCGCATACAGGAGGTCGCCGCCAAGAAACTCCAGCCGGACGATGCCCCCCTCCGGGTCGTGCGGCAGGTATTCCTGCAGCAGGAACAGATTGTCTGGAAGCCACACCGCCGGGTCGCTGTTGAAGATGTGGTCCACCTCCGCCAGCGACTCGACCACGTGGATCCGCGCTCCGCTTCCTCCCTGGTCCGGCTTCAGCAGGGCCGGCCAGCGCAGTTGGTCGGCGTAGGGGCGCAACGCTCGCACATCGTTGAACGTGATCGACCGGGGGCAATCGATTCCCAGCGTCCGCAACAATGTCGCCTGGGCGCTCTTGCTCAGCTCGAGTGCGAACACGTCGGCGCCGTTCAGGACCCTGACTCCCAGGAGCTCGAGCGATCGCATGTAGGCGAGCGCCAGGGGAACCGCACGCGTCTGACCGCGCAGATAGGCGCTCGGGCTCGCCTGATTGAAGAACAGGAGGGCGCGAGGGGGTTCAACGTTGCTGAACGCCGCCCGCGTGACGTCGAACGGCGCAAACGAGACGCCACGGCGTTTCAAGGCTGCAAACAGTGGCTTCTGCCATTCAGGATGCTCGTAAAGAACCACCAGATCGGGTGCGGATGTCGCCATGGATTCCTCTATCGTGTCACAAGGCCAGTGGTCCAGCGTCAGCTCCTCGCGCGCCGTCGGTTCTCTGGCGCAGGTGCTACAATCCGCCCCGTGACGCCGACCGTTCGAGGTGATTCGCCCGGCCGGCGAATGTGAACTTCGCTCTGCTGGCACGTCAACCGACGGGAGGCACATGCACTCCATCATCCAGGACCTCAAATACGCCGTTCGCTCGATCCTGAAGGCGCGCGGATTTACCGCCGTTGCGATCGCCACAATCGCGATGGGAATTGGCGCCAACACCGCGATTTTCACCGTCGTGAACGCGCTGCTGCTCAGGCCGTTGCCGTATACCCGCCCTGAGCGGCTCGTGATGGTCTGGCAGGATCTCCGGGCGCGCGGCGGTCCCGCCGACGAGTGGGCGACGCCAGGCAACTACGTTGACTGGAGGCGGGAAACTGGGATCTTTCAGCAGGTCGCAGTCATCACCGGCTGGCGCCCGGCGCTGACCGGCGAGGGGGAACCTGAACCCGTGAGCGGCGAGCAGGTGTCGCACGAATACTTCGCCGTGCTCGGCATCGCTCCCGTCCTCGGCCGCGCCTTCACGCAGGAAGACGACGTCCCGAATGCGGGTCGCGTGGTGCTCATCGGACACGGGCTCTGGAAGCGGCGCTTCGGCGGCGATGTGTCCACCGTGGGCCGGATGGTCACGCTCGGCGGCGAGCCCCACGAAATCATCGGCGTGCTGCCGGAGCAATTCCGGCCGATTGTATCGGACGCCGCAGAGCTCTGGCGGCCCCTGCGCCTCAATACCGCGGCCCCCGCACGGGGTGCGGTCGTGCTGCGCGCGATCGCGCGGCTTCCCGACGGTGTCCCGCTCGGGCGTTCACAGGCGGCTGCCACCGAGCTCGCGAAGCGTCTCGAAGCCACCTATCCGGCGTTCAACGAAAAGACCGGCTTCAACCTCACTCCGCTTCACGAGCGCGTCGTCGGAGACGTCAAGCCCGGGTTGATCGCCGTCTTTGGCGCGGTGGCGTTCGTGCTGTTGATTGCGTGTGCCAACATTGCGAATCTGCTGCTGGCACGCGGCTCCGGCCGCGGACGCGAGATCTCGGTGCGCATGGCAATGGGCGCCACGCGCGGCCGTGTCATCCGTCAACTGCTCACCGAGAGCATCCTCCTGGCCGGCATCGGCGGTGCTGCCGGGATGTTGTTCGGGATGTGGGCCGTCGATGCGCTCGTCTCGCTCGCACCTGCGACCGCGCCGCGCTTGAGCGAAGTAGGTCTCGATGGGAACGTCTTCGCGTTCGCTGCGTTGCTGACGCTTGGCACGGGTGTGGTCTTTGGACTTGCGCCCGCGCTGCAGTCGTCGCGCGCGGACGTCACGCACTCGCTGAACGACGCCGCCCGCGGCGGGTCCGGGGTGGCGGGCCGTACGATTCGCGCCACGCTCGTGGTCGTCCAGATCGCGCTCGCGCTGATGCTGCTGACGGGGGGCGCATTGCTGCTGCAGACGTTCGTACGCCTGCAGTCAGCCGATCTGGGATTCAATCCCGAGAACGTGCTGGTCGGGTTCGTGAATCCCCCACGCACGAGCTACGACACGCAAGCCAAGACTCTCGCCTTTTACGATCAGCTGCTCGAACAGACGAATGCGCTCCCTGGCGTCCAGAAGGCAGCGCTGGCGTCGGTTCTCCCACTGAGCGGCGACAACGACACCAATTTCAGCATTGAAGGACGCCCCGCCCCGTCGTCGCAGTCCGACGCGCCGGTCACGTGGTACCGGCTGGTCAGCGCGAGCTATTTCGACGCGATGGGCATGACGATGCGTCGAGGGCGTATGTTTGTCGAGCGCGAAGCAACGCCATCGGTCGTCGTCAACGAAACGTTCGTGCGGAAGTTCTTTCCGCGCGAGGATCCACTGGGACGCCGTGTGCAGCTCGGCGGCGAAGCGGGAGACCCCTGGTTCACCATCATCGGCGTCGTGGCCGACGCAAAAGCCCGGGGCGCGCGCCAGGCGGCGAAAGTGGAAACCTTCATTCCGTATTGGCAGCTCGTGGAGCCCGGCACTGTCGTGATTCTGAAGAGCGCAAATCCTGCGCGCCTTGCCGGACCGCTCCGCGCGGCCGTGGCCTCGATCGATCGCAGCATCCCGGTGGCTGGCATCACGACCCTGTCCGAGATGGTCGGCGACTCGATCGCACAGCCGAGATTCTTTGCGACGCTTGCCGGTACATTCGCGGCGTTGGCGCTGGTCCTGGCGGCGATCGGCCTCTACGGCGTGATGGCCTACGCCGTGTCGCAGAGGACGACGGAGATTGGCGTGAGGATGGCGCTTGGCGCGACACCCGGGCGGGTGTTTCGACTGGTGGTCGGAGGCGGACTGCGTCTCGCCGCGCTTGGAATCGCGCTTGGAGCCACGGGTTCGATCATCATGTCTCGCTGGCTTACCACGCTGCTGTTCGGCGTGGAGCCCGGCGATCCAACCACACTCGCCTTTACGGCGGCTGTACTGCTCTGTGTATCCGTGGCCGCCAGTGTTATCCCGGCGCGCCGCGCGACGCGCGTGGACCCGATGGTGGCGATCCGATCGCTGTAGAGTAAAGTTCAAAAGTTCCAAAGCTCAAGGCATAAGGCCAGAGCCAATTTGTCCGTGAGGTACAGATGAAAAGATGGATCGCGCTCGGAGCGTTGGTGGCGGCCGGCGCTGTATCGATGACGGTCGCAGCCTTTCAGCAGCCAGCCGGTGAACCGGCACCCAAGGTGATCGAGGTCGATAAGCTGAAGGACAACCTGTTCGTCCTGAAGGGTGGCGGCGGCCACACGGCCGCGTTCATCACGGCAAGTGGCGTTGTCCTGGTCGATACGAAATTGCCTGGGTGGGGAAAGCCGTTGCTCGACAAGATCAAGACGCTGACCGACAAGCCGGTGACGACCATCATCAACACGCACACGCACTTCGACCACGTGAGCGGCAACGTGGAGTTCCCGGCCACGGTGGACGTGATTGCTCACGAGAACACGAAGACGTACATGGAGCAGGCGAACCCGGTGTACGGCTTGCAAACCGGTCCGCAGACGAACCTTTTCAAGGAAAGCGGCGGCAAGGGCATGCCGAAGCGGACGTTCAAGGACAAGCTGACTCTCGGCCGCGGCGCGGAGCAGATCGACCTTCATTACTTCGGCCCGGCGCACACGGGCGGCGACGCGTTCGTGATCTTCCCGGCTCTCCGCGTCATGCACGTCGGCGACACGATGCCGACACGGGACTTGCCGATCATGGACAAGAACAATGGCGGCACGGGCATCGGCTATGCCGGCACGATCGCCAAAGCAGCCGCCGCACAGGATGTGGACACCATCATCAACGGTCACAACGCCACCACGACGACGCCCGCGGACCTGAAGCTCTACTCGGAGTTCATCGGTGACTTCGTGAAATTCGTCCAGGACGCGAAGAAGGCGGGCAAGACCGTGGACGAGGTCGTGAGTACCTGGAAAGTTCCGGCAAAGTACACGGGCTACAACGAGCCGAACCAGGCGCGGGTGCGCGCGGACGCGCAGGTGATCTGGGACGAGACGAAGTAAACAATAATCCCTAATCCTTAATCCCTA
>JANNHC010000334.1:0-1715 GCA_031404215.1 Acidobacteriota bacterium | reverse complement strand
GTCAGGTTGTCGAGCTGCTCCCGCGCACCGAGCGTGATCGCCCCGAGCGATTCGGGTTCGTCGACTTCACCGTCGCCGAGGAAGGCCCAGACGCGGGACTTCGAGGTGTCGAGGAGTCCGCGATGCTCGAGGTAGTGGAGGAACCGCGCCTGATAGAGCGAACAGATCGGCCCGAGGCCCATCGAGACCGTGGGGAATTCCCAGAAGTCCGGCATCAGCCACGGGTGGGGATACGACGAAAGCCCCCCCCCCGGGGCAAGCTCGCGCCGGAAATTGTGCAGCTTTTCGACCGGCAGCCGGCCTTCGAGGTACGCGCGGGCGTAAATACCCGGCGATGCGTGCCCCTGGAAATAGATCACGTCGCCGCCGCCGTCAGTCCCCTTGCCCCGGAAAAAGTGGTTGAACCCCACTTCGTAGAGCGTCGCCGCCGAGGCGTACGTTGAGATGTGGCCCCCGATGCCGTCAGAGGCGCGGTTCCCGCGAACAACCATCGCCATCGCATTCCATCGAACGAGGCTCTTGATCCGCCGCTCGATCTCCTGGCTTCCAGGCAGCGGCGTCTGATCCTCCGGGCGAATGGTATTGATGTAGGGGGTGACGGCGGTGAACGGGAGGCTCACACCGGAGACCCGCGCATGGTTTCGCAACGTGGCAAGCAACCGCTGCACGCGCTCGCGATCGCCTTGCTGGATGACATAATCGAGCGATTCGCGCCACTCGCGCTGTTCGAGGGCCTCGAGCTCGGAATTGTCCTTGGGTGCGATGTTCCTCATCTGATTGAATCCTATCGGATCGATTGAATCCTGTCGGGCCTCAAGACCCGCCCTGCGATCGTCTTTCTTCCGTGGCTTGGCCTACAATCCGCTATTGTAGTCCCGGGCGCAGCCGACGCCAACCCGACCGGGCGCGAGATGTGTGAAGTCCCATGAAACCACCAATCCCCGCAGTCATCATGCTGATACCGTGTGCCGTCGCGGCGGCAGGAGGGGCCCCCGTGAACGATCTGGTGCAGAACGCCGAGTCCATTCCCTCCGCCCAGGAGGTCGCCGCGATGGCGAGCCGGTTCGCCCCGGCGGATATTCGCGCGGATGTGGCATCGCTGCCTGACAGCGAACGCCGCGTCGTCGGAAAACTGGTCGAGGCCGCCAAGCTGATGGACGGCCTCTTCCTTCGGCAGGTCTGGGCCGGGAACGACGCGATGCTGCAGTCGCTGTCGCACGACGCGATGGCGCGGTCCCGCTCGACTCCACCGGCGCCAACCGATCCTGCGCACGTCCGGCTGCACTATTTCCTCATCAATAAAGGTCCCTGGTCGCGGCTCGATCACAACAAAGTGTTCGTTGAAGGGGCGCCGCCCAAACCGGAAGGCGCTAATTTCTATCCGGCCGGGGCGACCAAGGACGACGTACAGCGCTGGCTCGATTCGCTCAGCGGAGACGAGAAGGCGCGCGCCACTGGGTTCTTCACCACCATCCGCCGGACGCCGGCCGGCCCCTTCACGGCGGTTCCCTACAGCGTCGAATACCAGGGCGAGCTCGCGCGTGCGGCGTCGCTGCTGCGTGAGGCGGCGAATCTGACCGTGCAGCCCACGCTGAAGCGGTTTCTCACCACCCGCGCCGACGCCTTCCTGAATGACGACTACTACGCGAGCGACGTCGCGTGGATGGAGCTCGACGCCTCGATCGAGCCGACGATCGGCCCATACGAGGTGTACG